>JBKQJQ010000528.1:0-6544 GCA_052147875.1 Solirubrobacteraceae bacterium
TGGGCTTGTCACAGTCCTCGACAGGCGGTTTACGGCATTGCGGTGGGAGCGGGAGCTGCTGGGGTACGCGGCGGTTCCCGAGCAGCTGGCCGCGATGCGGCTGCACGCGCTGGTTGTCAACCCTGCGCTGACCGGGCTTGAATACATCGAGTGGACCGCGCGAGCGCTGCCGGGCCTCGGGCTGCTCGTGATCAGCGCACCGGCGCCGGTCGCCGAGCGCGTCCGCGGCCTGCGCGGCGGCGCCGACGACTGGATCACGAAGCCCTGCCACCCCGACGAGCTCGTGGCGCGGATCGAGGCCGTGCTGAGGCGCCGCAAGGCGGGGCAGCTGCCGGTGCAGGAGGAGACGATCACCGCCGGCGAGCTGTCGATCCGGCCGGACCGGTTCGACGCGTACGCCGATGGCAACGCGGCGTCGCTGTCGCGCAAGGAGTACGAGCTGCTCTACCAGCTCGCGACGGCCGGCGGGCGGGTGCTCGAGCGCGAGGACATCTACCAGCGCGTCTGGGGCTACACGATGGCGCGCGGCGACCGGTCGGTCGACGTGTTCGTCCGCAAGTTGCGCCAGAAGCTCGAGAAGCTGTCACCGCAGTGGCGCTATGTGCACACGCATTTCGGCGTCGGCTACCGGTTCGCCGCCGAGCCGGCTGATGGGAGGCAGCCGGCGTCCGAGGCCGAGCAGGCCGTGGCGTCCCGCCCGGCTGAGCCGCATCGCCCGGATCTGCTGCCGCTGCGCTGACGGCGGCGTACCCTATTGAGAGATGAACGCCGCGACCTTGCGCAACATTGTGATCGTGATGGCGATCGCTGCCGTGGTTGCGTTCGTGCCCGGCGCCGGCAACGGCGCGGGCATCCTGATCACGGCGGTTTCGCTGGCGTTCCTGGCAGCGCTGGGGTGGATCGCCGCAATCATGTACCGCGAGCACCGGGCCGAGCTGTATTCGCTTGGGGACGGGCGCCGCGCGGCGCTTTACTCGGCGCTCGGGGTGTTGGCCGTGACGTTGACCGCGACGCCGCAGCTGTGGGCGACGAGCGCCGGCTCGGTCGCATGGCTGCTGCTCGTCGGGGCCGGCGTCTACGTCAGCTGTGCCGTGCTCTGGGCGGCACGCAGGTACTGATCGGCGTCCGTCCGGGCACGATCGTCGTCGGGCTCGATTTCGAGCTGTAGGTCGCCTCACAGAGGGGCAGGTGCGAAATGCGCGCGTCCCCATTGCGCTACCACATACCCGGGCGGGCGTACACTGCCGCCGCCGTGAGCAAGGGCATGCGCGAGGCGATCGCAGACTGGCTGATGGTGATCGGCGCGCCGATTCTGGTGCTGTCGCTGTTTCTGACCTGGAGCCACCAGTTCTCGCCGGCGTTTCTGGCCCGGTACGCGGGCACGCCGGCGCTCGCGGGCGTGCCGCACGACCCGACGGCTTGGCAGGTGTATTCGATCGTCGACGTGCTGCTGGCGCTGCTCGCGGTCGGGCTGTTCGCGGTCGCGCTGCAGGGCTCGCGCGGAGGGCGGATCGCGGTGCTGCTGGGGCTGGTGGTCGCGCTGGCGTTCGTGATCCACGCGCTCGGGACGCCGCCGACCAATGGCGCCAACCTGTACGACCCAACGTTGGGTCGGTACACGCCGAACCATCCGACATCGGGGGCGGGGGAGGTGGTGGCGCTCGTGGGGTTGCTGCTTGGGACCGTCGGAGTGGCGCTGTCGTTCACGGTCTGATGGATTTGGAACGCTCTACGTCTGTCAGACGTAAGCGGTTCCAAGACCCGGCTCTATCCTCGAAAACGGATGTCAGTCTTCCCCGCCGACCGCCGCCGCGAGCTCCCGGACCAGCCCGGCGTGTACCTGTTCCGCGACAAGCGCGGCAAGGTGATCTACGTCGGCAAGGCGAAGTCGATCAAGAAGCGCGTCGCCTCGCACTTCTCGAACCCGAGCACCCGCGCCGGCCGCGAGATCCTCGAGATGATCGACCAGATCGAGGCGCTGGTCGTACATACGGAGTCCGAGGCGCTGCTGGTCGAGCAGAACTTCATCAAGCAGTACAAGCCGCAGCTGAACATCCGGCTGCGCGACGACAAGTCGTATCCGTACATCGCGATCTCGCTCGACGAGGTGTTCCCGCGGGTCTACTTCACCCGCGAGCGCCACCGACGCGACCGCGCCTACTTCGGGCCATACTCGAACGCCAAGCGAGTGCGGGCGACGCTCGAGGTGCTGGGCAAGGTGTTCATGTTCCGCTCTTGCGAGGGGCCCGAGCCGGGCCGCCGCAGCGGGTCGCCGTGCCTGGACTACTACATCAAGCGCTGCGAGGCGCCGTGCGTCGGCTACGTCGACTCCGAGCAGTACCGCAAGAGCATCGACGGTGTGATCGCCTTTTTGTCCGGCCGCTACAAGGAGATCGAGCGCGGCCTCGAGCGCGAGATGAAAGCCGCATCCGACGACCAGCGGTTCGAGGATGCCGCCCGCGAGCGCAACCGGCTGCGGGCGATCCGCTCGCTGCTCGAACGCCAGCGGGTTGCGCACGAGGGCGCCGGGTCACTCGACGCGATCGCGATCGCGGTCGATCCCGACGCCGGCGAGGCCAACGCGCAGGTCTTCCAGGTCCGGGACGGCGTGCTCTCAGACCGCCAGAGCTTCTACCTCGACAACGCCGCCGGCGAGGACCTGGCCGCGGTCGCCGAGGCGTTCATCCTCCAGTACTACGCGAGCGCGATGTCGGTGCCGGCGCTGCTGGTGGTGCAGCGCGACGTCGGCCAGAACCAAGCGCTCGCCGAGGCGCTCAGCGCGCGACGCGGCGGACCGGTCGAGATCAGGGCGGCGGAGCGCGGCGACAAGCGCCGGATCCTCGAGCTCGCCGAACGAAACGCGAGGCTGGCGATCGACCAGGAGAAGCTGCGCTCCGAGCGCCGGCGCCAGCAGCGCGTCGAGGCACTCGACGGGCTCCAGCGCGCGCTCGGACTCGACACGATCCCGCTGCGGATCGAATGCTTCGACATCTCGACCCTGATGGGCAGCAACACGGTCGCGTCGATGGTCGTGTTCGAGGGCGGGGCGCCGAAGAAGTCCGACTACCGGCGCTTCAGGGTGTTCGGCGACGGCGCCCCCGAGAACGGCGGCCCCGACGACTTCGCCTCGATGGAGGAGATCCTCGGGCGCCGGATGGCTCGCTGGGAGCAGCAGCGCGACGTGTCGCCGCACGACAAGGACTACGACCCGAGCTTCGCGGCACTTCCGAACGTGGTCGTGATCGACGGCGGCAAGGGTCAGCTGTCGGCCGGGCTGCGCGCGCTCGAGGGGTTCCGCGAGCGCGGCGTGACCGTGATCTCGCTCGCAAAGCGGATCGAGGAGGTGTTCATCCCCGGCCGCGCGGCGCCGCTGGCGCTCGCCCACGACACGCCGGAGCTACAGCTGCTGCAGCGCGTCCGCGACGAGGCGCACCGGTTCGCGATCGCGCACCACCGGATCCGCCGCGACCGGGCGATGACCGCCAGCGTGCTGGACGACCTGCCCGGGGTGGGGCCGGCTCGCAAGCGCGCGCTGCTGGCTCACTTCGGCTCGCCGGACGCGATCCTCGCCGCGTCGCGCGAGGAGCTTGCGTCGGTGCCCGGGGTGCCCGGCAAGCTCGCGCGCGAGGTGTACCGCGAGCTTCACAAGACGGGGGTCTAACCGCCGATCGTCAAGATCGCCGCGCTGCCGGCGGGCAGCGGCACCGCATAGGTCCCGCCGACCGGCACCAACGGCGTGGTCTGCGGCGGTCCGGGCAGCGTGCCGGTCGTCGTCTCGTCCCCGAACGACTGGCCGCCGAGCGTGACGCCATCGGTCGCGGTGATGCTCGGTGCCGACAGGGTCTCGAGCGACCCCTGGCCGACCGCGCCGGGAACCGACAGCGCGACGTCGTGCTCAGCGCTCGGGTCCTTGTTGATCAGCGTCACGCGCACGACGCCGGCGGTGTCTTGGGTCGCCCACACCTTGACCGGCCCGCTCGGGGCGCTGACACTCAGCAAGTGCGCCCCGGGTGGGAATGCCTGCGCGAACATCAGCAGCCCGTAGTACTCGGGATGCACGACCGCCTGCCACGTCCCGCTCGCGGTCTGCAACGGCGTGAACAGCTCGTAGTTCGAGCCCGGGAGCATGTGGAAGTTGACCCCGTCGACGCCGACGCTCGCCATGTCGAACATCGTGTCCAGCGCCCACAGCGCCGAGGCGAACGTGTCGCTGACGCCCTTTGCGCCTTCGCACGAGGCCGAGTTAATCTCCGTCAGGCGAAACCCCAGGCCGCGACGGTGCGCGACGGACACATATGGCGCCAGCCCATGCGCGAGACCGGCCGACGAGCTGTCGGCAAGCAGGTTGGGGATCGAGGCGTAGCCGGGGTCCGCGGGGTTGGTGATGCAGGCGCGCAGCGGATAGCGGTGGTAGGTGACCAGTTTCAGGCTGTGCTCGGCCGCCAGCAGCTTGCCCAGCCTGCCCATCCACGCCGAGCCCGAGGCGGCTGGGCCGGCGAGCGGCACGTTGGGCAGCGCCTTGCTCCAGCGCCCGAACTCCGTGATGTAGTCGCTGAGCCCGTAGTGGCGCCCGCGCGCCCAATGCATGTGGCCGCGGCGGTCGCGGTACCACGGGAATGCGCCGTACAGGTCCGGCTCGTTGCCGATCTCGAACGCCTGGATGTACTGGCGCCCGATTCCCGCCAGCAGCGCGCGCCCCTCAGCGGCGGCGATCGCCGGGCGGCCGGCGGCGAGGTTGATGCCGAGGATCAGCTTCCCGCCGAGGTCGGCGGCGAGTGCGTGCGCGACGCGCAGCCAGCCGTCGGTCAGGCGGTAGTAGATCCCGCCGGGCGGCAGCATGCCCTTGATCGGCCACCAGGTTCCGTCGGTGCTGTCACCGCCGATCCGGATCACCGGCGCCTGGCCCGGGGCAAGCCCCTTGAGCAGCGCGACCAGCACAGGGTTGACCGCAAGCGGATCACGTCCCGCGTACTGGGACAGCGCCCGGTATTCGAACGAGACACCGACGAAGCCAGGCGCCATCGCCTGCCCCGTCTGCGTGTCCGAAACGCTCGCGGCGAGCAGATCGGCCGCTCGGGCCGGTGGCGCTGCCTGGGCGACCACTGGACCAAACGACACGACCCCGAGCGCCGCCACGATGGCGATTGCTGCGCAGCGGCGAAGCACTGCGCCGCATCTTGGCATACCGCTGCGGCTGAGCGAGCCGCACGCGGGCGCGAACTCGTGACCGCTCGTCCGCGCTTACGATCAGACTTTGAGAACCATGGACGCGCCGGCGCTCACTGATCTGGTTGTGATCACGGGCTTTTCCGGCGCCGGCAAGTCGACGGCGATGGCCGCGTTCGAGGACGAGGGCTACTTCTGCGTCGACAACCTCCCGTCGGAGATGATCCGCTCGCTGGTCGAGCTGTTCATGCACGGGGGCTCGAAGGTGACTCACGCCGCGGTCGTGTCCGACGTCCGCGGCGGGAGCTACTTCGATGGGCTCGCCGAGATGCTCGACGCCCTCGACTCGGCCGACGTGCAGCATCGGGTCCTGTTCCTCGAAGCCGACGAGCAGGCACTGCTGACGCGCTACAAGGAAACGCGGCGCCGGCACCCGCTGACGCCGCGAGGCAGCGTCGCCGCGGGAATCGCCCGCGAACGCGAGCTGCTGGTGCCGGTGCGCGAACGTGCCGACGTCGTGATCGACACGAGTGGTCTGACGGCCGCGATGCTGCGCCGCAAGCTCGCCGACGAGCTGCTGCCGACCCGCACCCCGGGACGGCTGGCGGTCACGTTCCAGAGCTTCGGCTACAAGTATGGCCCGAGCCGCGACGCGGACCTCATGTTCGACGTCCGCTTCCTGCCCAACCCGCACTATGAGCCCGAGCTGCGGCCGCTTACCGGCAGCGACGAGAGCGTCGTGGCGTTCATCAACGCGAGCGGCGAGCTCGATCGGTTCTACGACCAGCTGCACCCGCTGCTCGATTATCTGCTGCCGCAGTACCTGGCGGAGGGAAAGGCACACCTGGTGGTTGCGATCGGATGCACGGGCGGCCGGCACCGCTCGGTGGCGATTGCCGAGCATCTGGCGCGGCGCTACGACGACGCGAGCGGCTATCTCGTCGAGGTCGTGCACCGGGACGTGACGAGGCCCGCGTGATCGACCACATTGGGTTCGAAGTCTCAGAGCTCGACCGCACGACCAGGTTCTACGACGCCGTCTTCTTCGCGCTCGGCGCGCGTCGGATGCACGACTCCGAGCGCGCGGTCGCATACGGCATCAGCTCGCCGGTCGTTTGGTTCGTCGTCCGCGGATTGCGCCCGCGGGCGGGCTACGGCCACCTGGCGCTGCAGGCGAGCGGCAAGGCGGCGGTCGATGCCGCGCACGCAGTCGGTCTGGCGAACGGCGGCCGCGACGACGGCCGGCCGGGTCAGCGCCCGCAGTACGGCAGGCGCTACTACGCGGCCTACCTCCTCGACCCCGACGGGCTTCGGGTCGAGGTGGTGTCCCGGCGCTGACCGCCGAGGCGTCGTTTTCGATGCGGACCCGGGCTTCAAA
>JBKQJQ010000529.1:0-5224 GCA_052147875.1 Solirubrobacteraceae bacterium
GAGCTCAGGCACGGCGTCGGCGGACGCCGCTCATGGCGATCGCATGCTGGCGATTTCGATCGTCCGCCGCGGCGGACGGCCGGGGCGGGTCCGGACACGCGGTTCGTCGCCATTGGAGTCGTCCGCCTCGAGCAGCGAAGCCGGACGAAAGGAATCGCGCCAGATCCCGCTCGACCGCGTCGGGTCTAGCTGGGACGACGCCTAGCGGCTTTACGGGCGTGCAGGTTTCGGCCTCGCTGGCTGCCCAGCTTTGGGTTGATAGAGAAACCGGTGATCTTGTCGACGGCTGGTCCGCCCGCGCGAAGTTGCGAGACGTTCCGGGAGCGCCCGGTGCGCTCGTCCATCACGACCTCGAATCCCTCGTAGTACGAGAGGTTCACCTGTTCGACGACCCTCAGCGTCGGCGGCGTGTTGTTGAGCACGACTGACATGAACGCGGACCAGCCGACGGTGCCGGCGCTCAAAGCCTCCTCGGACCACGTCAGACCCGGCCTGATGTCGGACGAGACGAAGAACGGAGCGTAGATGCGCGGCTTGCCGCCGCGATACCTACGGGCGACCCGGAAGTTGATCAACGCGGCCACCGCCGCGCCGTTCGGCAGGCCCTCACGAGTCCCAACCTGATCGCTCGGCGCGATACCGCGCGCCGCGGACATACTGGTGAGGTCCGTCACCATGACTTCGCTCGTATGGAGCTCTGTGGAACACAGTGGCAGGAGATGCCAGCCGATCCCGGCATCAATGGTCGCTGCATACCGATTTAGGTCCTCCCGGCTGGGCGCGGCCGACGCGTAGCGGACGTGCACGCGAGAAAGCACGTTCGCTCTGCCCACCGTGAACTTCAACTGGATCACGAGGACGTTCCGAACGGAAGGGAGCGGCGGCATTGTTCTCGAGGCGGAACCGTATCCCGCCTAGTCGCTCGGTACGCGCTTGATCGTGCGGCGAGAATTCTGCGCGTGTGAAGCGTCGCCTTTGCGCAAGTCGCGAACGGCCGACGCCGGTAACGAAAGCACCAGTCAGCGCCGGCTCGGGCCGGCGATTGCGTGTAGCCCTTTGGAGGCATGTCCTCAAAGCGGGGTCAGAGTGTTGCTTTCTCGTAATGCGGCAGTCAGCGTTCTGGCACAGGGCCCCGCCAGGCAAGTCGACCCGCGTGCCACGAAACGTGCGACCGGCGGGCTGTGGCTCACACTCCGGTCGCTCAGTGGACCCACAGCTGGTCCATCAGCATGCCCAGTTGTGGGTTGTGCAGGTAATCGCCGACCCGGCGAGCCACAAAGTCCCAGCCGAGTCCGTTAGAGATCGGGACGACGACCGCGTCGTCGGTCACCTCGCGATCGATCGCTGCCCACTGTTGTGCGGCGATGCCGGGCCTGACGTCCTCGTTCGATTGTGCGGTGGCGATCCTCGCGTCGAGTCTGTGATTGCAGATGCCGCCCAGGTTGAACCCCCCGTTCGATGTGATGTCCGAGCACTCGATGAGCGGCGCGAAGAAGTTCGAGCCCGCGATGTAGTCGGCGGACCAGTTTGTGAGCCCGGCCTGAAAACGGGCGTAGAAGCGCGCCGGACGTCCCCAGTACGTACTGGGGTTCACCTCGAGCGTTCGCGGGCGGTAGCCGATCTCTCGCAGAGTCGCCGCAAGCAGCTGCTCGTACCGGGGACCATCGTTGGAAGGTGCGATCAATGCGACCTCGTCGCCTAGCGTTCCGGATTGGCGCACGAGGTCCTGCGCCTTCCCGACGTTCGGATATTGCCACTGCCCTGACGGTGCCGGATCGATCGTATAGGGGCAGTAGGCGACGTACCCAGGGTAGTCGGGTGGCAGCAGCTGACAGGTCGGGCGGCCGCGATCAAAGGGGTTAGCGGAGGCCTGTCCGACCACTCTCCGGTTGACGGCATAGTTGAATGCTTCGCGGGCGAGCAGGTTGTCGAACGGCGCCGACCGGACGTTGAGCCACAACCACGTGGTCTCGGGCTGTGAGCTGGTGTGGAGCATCGCTGGGAGGTTCTGCGCTAGCGATGTGACCTCCCCGGACGGCGGGCCGTCCCAGGCGATGTCCGTGCGCCCCTGCTCGACCGCCGTGACCTCCTGGGCGCGGGAGTAGTTGGTCTTGACGACGATCCGATCTGGAAACCCCGCCGGCTGGGCGGCAGCTGACCACTGGTGGAAGTACGGGTTGCGCGTCAGGACCAGCAGGCCGTGCGGTCGCCGATTGTGCGGGGCTGCCGGCGTGTAGGAAGAGATCTCATACGCACCCGTGCCCGGGACCGAGCGGGTACGGGGGTGGAGCGGCGTGCCGGTTGCAACAGGATCCGCGGCTGGCAGCGTGAGCTGGTCGAGCAGGTCGGGGTCGGGCTTTGTCAGGTGGAAAGTCAGCGTGTTGGTCGAGTCGTCAGCGACCATCCCGCGCGACAGATCGCACCTCACGGGGTGCACGTAACACTGGTGCCCACCGATGATTGAGACGTAGTAGTTATCTGCCCAGTCGCCGAGTCTGAAAGCTCGCTGCAGCCCTCGGCGGAAGTCGGATGCGCGCAGCGGGACGCCGTTGGAGTAGCGGATGCCCGGCCTGATCTGGAACGTGTAGGTGAGGCCGTCATCAGTGGGCGCTGGCAGAGCGGCGGCGAGGTCGGGGACCAGCTCGTCGCCCGCCACACCCCCGACCCTGCGCCACCCGACCAGCCCGTCGCTGGTCATCGTCAGGACCTGAGACTCAAATTCCGAGCGGCCCGGACCGAGATCGATCGATGAAGCATCCCCTCCGTTGCCGCCGAAGCCATTCGTCCCGCTGACGAGCGCGTAGAGGACGCCGCCGCGGTGCACGGACGCTCCGGCGCCATCGGTCGCGACCCACAGTCGATCGCCGGTGAGCGCCAGGCCGAGCGGGGCGCTGTCCGTGCTCGTCTTCCCGGTGACGTGCAGATTGACCGGGTCGACCTCCGCCACCGTATTGCCGTACTCGTTGCTGACCCAGACCCGAGATGGGCCAACCACGACGGCATATGGCCCCTGGCCTACAGGGATCGACACAACGTTGTTGCTCTGCGCGTCGATTCGCGCCAGCGTGTCACCGATGCTGTTCACCACCCATGCCGCGCCGTCGCCGTACGCAATGCCGGTCGGCCCGTTACCGACCGGGATCGGCGTGGCAACCTGGGCGCCGGTCTGCTCATCCAGCCTGTAGACCGTCCCATCGCCCTCGTCCGCAACCCAGATCGAGCCGTCACCAGCCGCTATCCCGGACGGTTCGGAACCGACCGGGATCGGCGGCGACACCTGGTCCGTAGACGGATCGATTCTCATCACCGAGCCGCCGAGCATGTTCGCGACCCAGATGGCGTTGGAGGTGGCCACGAGCGCCGACGGGCCGGCCCCGACCCGAATCGGTTCACCAACGACCGCGTCGGTTTGAGGACTGACGCGCGAGACCGTTCCATCGCCGCTGTTGGCGACCCAGACCGTGCCGTCCGGGGCAACAGCCACGGCCACCGGGTCATTGCCCACGACGATCGGGCCCGTAACGGCACCCGTCCTGGGGTTGATTCTCCAGAGCGTCCCGGCAGCGGCGCTCACGACCCAGATCGAGCCATCGCTACCGACGGCGACGCTCGTCGGCTGCGCGTTTAGCGGGATCGCTGACGTCACCTGACCGCTGCTGGTCGCGATCGCACCGACCCCGTCTCCCACGAGATCGACGCTCGAAGATCCACCTCCCAAGCTGAGAAGCACGGCGCCGACCGCGGCGAGCAGTAGCAGCAGCCCCCCTGCACCAATCAGCAGCGCGACATGCGGCACAGAGCCGGCTGTGCGTGCGTAGGCGACCGTCGGCCGGCTGGGCGGCGCCAGCATCTGGTCGTGGTTGAGGATCGCCTGCTCGAGCGCTCGCAGCTCGGGCCCGGGCTCGATGCCGAGCTCTTGGACGAGCTGCTCCCGTGTCCGGCGATACTGCTGCAACGCGTCCGCTTGACGGCCCGAGCGGTACAGCGCCAGCATCAACTGCCCGGTCAGCCGCTCGCGGGTCGGGTGTTCGCGGACGAGCGGCTCGAGCTCACTGACCAGCGCGGCGTGCTTTCCGAGCGCGAGATCCGCCTCGACTCGATCTTCGAGCGCGGCTAGGCGCAGCTCCTCGAGCCGGGCGATCTCGCCCTGAGCGAAGGACTGGTAGGCGAAATCAGACAGCGGATCGCCGCGCCACAAGGCAAGCGCCGATGACAGTCGCTCGCTCGCGGTTGCCGGATCCCCGCCTTGCAGGGCCTGCCGGCCCTCAGCGACCAGCCGCTCGAAGCGCCCAGCGTCGACCTGATCGGGCTCCACCGCGAGGAGGTAGCCGTGCCCTTGGGTGACGATCGCATCCGCGGGCAGCTCTTTGCGCAGATTGGATACGTATCCCTGCAACGTCTTGACCGCGGTTGCGGGCGCTCGCTCCCCCCACAGCTCTTCGGTTAGCCGGTCTGTCGTGAGTACCTGATCGCGGTGAATAACGAGCAGCGCAAGCAGCGCACGCTGCTGTGTGCCACCCAGCACGAGCCGCCGCCCGTTGTCGGCGACGTCAAACGGTCCAAGTATCCGGAAATCCATGCGTCACCCCGGTTAACGCTGCCGCGACTGTACACCACGATTCCCCTCCTGGGCCGCAGTTCCTGGCGGCCGCTTACCGCTTCTTACCGGGTGCGCACCGGCGCCGGAGAGAGTGCCGGCAGAGCCGGTCGCACGGAGTGATCGGCCGCAAACAAGAGGAGTCGCGAGATGTCCTTCAGCCGTGTTGTCATCACCATGGCAGCCGCTTTCGTACTCGCGCTAGGCGCACCGGCCGCGGCTACGGCCGCTGGGAGCGCGACGCAGTCCAATCCGACCGTCACCTATAAGCAAGTCCTAAGCGCCGACGACGGCCGCCCCGAAACGATCGCCGAGAGACGCGACGTGATCGTCACCTATAAGCAGGTCCTAAGCGCCGACGACGGCCGCCCCGAAACGATCGCCGAGAGACGCGACGTGATCGTCAGGGTCAGCGGCATCAAGAGCGGGTTTGACTGGGGCGACGCGGGCGTCGGCGCGATCGCCGCTCTCGGACTCTCGCTGGTCGCACTCGCCAGCTGGCTCGCGGTCTCACAGAGGCGCGCCCGCCGAACAGGATCACCAGCCATCCACACAGACTTGGACATCGCTTAGCCGAGGCCCGCTCCGGAGGGCGGCCGCTCACATTCAGCCGCCACTGGCATCCGG
>JBKQJQ010000530.1:0-2967 GCA_052147875.1 Solirubrobacteraceae bacterium
TCAAGGTCTCGCATCTGCCCCCGGTCGGAAGCCTGTTCGCGGCGTTCCTGGGCTACAACCCGATGGGTACCACGCTGGCGCCCGTGCTGCACCAGCTCCCCCACTCGACGGCCGTCTACCTGACCGGCCACAGGTTCTTCCCGACGCTCGTCTCGCACCCGTTCGCGACCGGGATCCACGAGGCGTTCTACTTCGCGGCTCTGTGCTGCGCGTTGGCGGCGGTCGCCTCGTGGATGCGCGGCGGCAAGTACTACCACGCCGAGTCGAGCGACACCGAGCCGATCGATGCCGAGATCTCGCTCGCCGAATCGGGCACGCTGGCTGGCGTCGCGGCGCCGGTCGACGCGGGTGGGCTCGTCGCTCGCGAGCACGAGTGAGGGTTTGACTTCGTGGGCGCTTTAGCGCCCATCAGATCCAAGAGACCGTTAGCCTTGGAGGTCCGATGGCGATCCTCGCTTCCGTTTCCGAGCTTCAGAACCTGACCGTCGATGAGCGCGGCGCGGCGGTCGTGGTCACGCTCAATCGGCCCGAGAAGCGAAACGCGCTGTCGTTGGCTCTGATGCAGGAGCTGTGTGGCGTGCTGGAAGCGGTCGAGTCGAGCTCCGAGGTCCGCGTGGTCGTGCTCGAGGGTGCCGGCGCAGCGTTCTCGTCCGGGCACGACCTGAGCGAGATGGTGGGCCGTGAGCTGCCGTTCTACCAGCGGTTGTTCGACACTTGCACGGTCTTGATGGAGACGATCCACCGGCTGCCGCAGCCGGTGATCGCGAAGGTGCGCGGATTCGCGACCGCGGCCGGCTGCCAGCTGGTCGCCGCGTCGGACCTCGCGGTCGCGGCCGATACCGCAGCCTTCGCGACGCCGGGCGTGAAGATCGGGCTGTTCTGCTCGACCCCGATGGTCCCGCTGTCACGCGCGATCGGCCGCAAGCGCGCGCTCGGGATGCTACTCACGGGCGAGCCGATCTCCGCCGCCACGGCAGCAGACTGGGGGCTTGTGAATCGCGTAACGCCCGAGTCAGAGCTCGACCAGGCGGTCGAGGAGCTGGTCGCGGCGATCGTCAAGTCGAGCCCGCTCACGGTCGGGATCGGCAAGCACGCGTTCTACGAGCAGATCGAGCTCGACGAGCATCGGGCTTACGACCTGACGAAGTCGGTGATGACGATGAACTCGATGGCCGCCGACGCGCAGGAGGGGATCTGCGCGTTTCTCGACAAGCGGCCGCCGGAGTGGACCGGGACCTAGCGCTTGCAGCGATCAGCGGCCGCGGGAGCTGCTGTCGCTCAGGCGGGCGCCAGCACGATGTCGTTCTGGACGCTGACCCACTCGCCATCGACGCCTGCCGGTTTGTCCGGGTCGTCGCCCGAGCGCGGAACGAACCCGCGCACGAGCGTTGGCTTGACCGCGAACACCGCATCTGAGTCCAGGTACTCGCTGGCGCCGTCGAACACGTGCGTCGTCAGCGTCCGATAACCGTCGGCCCGGATGATCATGTGGATGTGCGCCGGGCGCCACGGGTGCCGACCGGTGGCGTCGAGCATCGCGCCCACCGGGCCGTCATCGGGAATTGGGTACGGCGTCGGCCGGACGGCGACAAACGCGTAGGAACCGTCGTCGCGGCTATGGAAGCGACCGCGGAGATGATCCTCGGGGCCTTCGGGCCGCTGGACCGCGTACAGCCGGTCGGCTCCGTTCTGCCAGACGTCGAGCTCGGCGCCTGCAACCGGAGCGCCGCGGACGTCGCGGACGTGACCGTAGACCAGCGCCGGGACGCCGCCGTGCTGTTCGGCGATGTTGGCGCCGTATTCGCGCAGCGGCGCGCCCGGGGCATAGAACGGACCGAGCACAGTTGATTCGGTCGCGCCGGCCGGGAGCGTGTGCTCGAGCGCGTCGACCAGCATCGACAGACCGAGCGAGTCCGACCACAGGATCCACTCCTGCCTGTGCTCGTCGGTGATCTCGCCCGTGCGGGTCAGGATCTCGATCATCCGCTCCCACTCGTTCGGTGTCAGTTCGACCTCGCGAGCAAAGGCGTGCGTATGGCGTACGAGTGCCTGCATCAGCTCCCGTAAGCGCTCATCCGAGCAGCCGTCGAAGCTGCTCAGCACGGTGTCTGTGATCTGGTCGGGAGTGGTGGGCTGTGGCTCGGGCATTACTCCATTCTCGCCGTTGAGCTCGGCCGCCGTGTCGGCGGTGCGATCATCCTCTGTATGGCCAGATCGCGCCTGGCTGGGCCGGCGGTCCTGGCAGCGGCGGCGCTGCTCGCGGGCGGATGTGGGTCCGGGGCTCCAGGCAAGTCGCACACGACGGCTGCGTCCGCGGCCTCGCGCACCCCAGCCGCGGGTGGGGGCGTTCAGGTGCTGCCCGCGCCGCCGCCGACCGGGATCCCCGCCGACCCGGTCGCCGTGCGCGTGATCAAGGCGTGGTCGACGTCACTGCGCCGTGGTGACATCCACGCCGCAGCCGCGTTGTTCAAGCTGCCCAGCGAGTTGATCAACGGCACCGTCAATGGGGTTGCGGCGGTGATCCTGATCCATGACTTCGCGCAGGCGGAGGGAGCAAACGAGTCGCTGCCATGTGGTGCCCAGTTCATCTCGGCAGATCAGCGCGGACCATACGTGAACGCGTTGTTCCGGCTCACGGGCCGCCCCGGTCCGGGCGGCAGCAACTGCGAGCCGGGTGCCGGCCTGACCGCGCGCACGAATTTCCTGATCCGCGACGGGCGGATCGTCCAGTGGATTCGGGCGCCCGACGACCCGGGCGACAATGCGGGTGCGTCCGGCGGCGGGCCCACGGTCTGAGAACAGGAGCAAGCCAAGATGGAACGCATCGTTCCCTAGCGGCGCCGACTACGCTAACGCGCTGTGAGCTCCGATCCGTACGCGACGCTTGGCGTCAGCCCGGGGGCCTCGGACGCCGAGTTGCGCGCCGCGTATCGGCGCCTCGTGCAGCTGCACCACCCTGACCACAAC
>JBKQJQ010000531.1:0-4421 GCA_052147875.1 Solirubrobacteraceae bacterium
GGGGAGAGTACGGGCGCTCGTGGCACAGGGCGGGGATGCTCTCGAACAAACAGAGAGTCTTCGACGACTTCTGCGACTGTGCCAGGTGGCTCGCCGCCTCGGGATGGTCGCGGCCACGCCGCATCGCGATAAACGGGGCCTCGAACGGCGGCCTCCTCGTCGGGGCCTGCATCACCCAGCACCCGGAGCTCTTCGGCGCCGCCATGGCAGACGTTGGCGTGTTCGACATGCTGCGGTTCCACCGTTTCACGATCGGGTGGGCCTGGAAGAGCGATTTCGGTGACCCCGACGACCCCGAGCAGTACCGCTGGGTGCGCGCCTACTCGCCGCTGCACAACGTCCATCCCGGCCGTCGCTACCCGCCCATCCTCCTCACGACCGGCGACCACGACGACAGGGTCATCCCGGGGCACTCGTTCAAGTTCGCGGCCGCCTTGCAGGCCGCCGCCGACACGAATGACGCCTCCGGACCGCCCGCTCCGGTCCTGGTGCGAACCGAGACCTCAGCCGGCCACGGCCACGGCCTCCCGACCACGAAGGCGATAGCCAAGGCGACCGACGTCCTCGCCTTCATCGAGGGCACTGTTGGGGACGCGGCGGCGCCGTCGCCGGAGCCGCGCCGCTCGTTCCCGTCATGATCCTGCTCGCTGGCGGAACAGGCCCAGGCCTGCTCCGCCTCAGGCGCTCGCGAGATACCAGGTGCGACGCCAGAACGGGCCTCACGCGTGACCGCTCTCGGACAGATGCAGTCGCCCCGGAGCCCGCCGCGGACGACCGGTTTGCTCGTCGCGACGTCGCTGAGCTGGCGATCGAGTTGGCGACCAGGGGATCGCAGCGGTCGGCGCGCGGCGCACGATCGGATTCGTGGCCGAGCGCTCGCCCGCCGGTCGCCGCTCCGGGCCACTCCCTGGTCGCCATTGCGCTCGCGCGGCGCGCGGCCTTCTCAGACGCAATAGCGATCGCCAGTGTGATGCTCGCTTTCCCCAAGCCGCGTTCCGGGTTCATCGCCTACCGCCACCGCCGGTCCATCGCCCGGATGAACGCAGGAGCGTCGAACCGAGGACGGAGAGGAGCCCGCTCAGCGCCATGAGTGACGCTTTGGGCGCCGATTTGAAGCGACCGACCTGGCTCAGGCGCGGGAGGTGTCGGACTTGGACGGCGACGTCGGGGACTGTCGGCCTGACCACACGTCCTGAAGGAGCCGGTTGAATCGCTCGGGCTCCTCGATTTGGGGGTTATGGCACGACTGCTCGAAGACGACGAGCCTGGCGTCGATCCGGCGCGAGAGCGCGTCGCAGATAGCGGCGAAGTGGCGGCCAGCGCCCTCGCGGCCGGCTAGTTCCGCTGGCCAGGCCCCGCGCACGACCACCTTCGGGAAAGTTGCCGCTCTCAGCTTCTCTAGCTCGATCGGCGCGTCACCTAGGTAGCGCTCTCGTCGGCTGGCCTCGGCAGCTGCCCATTCCTCGGGGCCGAAACTCGCGATCCACTCCGCGACGCGCTCGTCGCTCATCCCACGCGCGCGCGCCCACTCCGCCACGAACTCCTGACGGCTCATCTCCGCAGCACGGTCGTGCACCGGCCGTACAGCGGCCGCGGTCGCGTCGACATCTGGATTCCCTCGGGCAAGATCGAACACTGGCGGCTCGATTGCGGTTAGCGACAACACCCGCTCAGGTCGCAGCCCCGCCGCGAGAAGCACCACCACCGCGCCATAGGACTGCCCGACCAGATGCGCAGATCCAAGCTCATCGAGTAGTTCCGCAACATCCCACATATCGGTCGGCCAGCCATCGGACTGCTTCGACTTGGCCCCGCCAAAGCCACGACGATCGACGAGAACGATCTGGTAATCATCGGCCAGCACACGCTGCTCGGGAAACGTCTCCGCGCCCCACCCAAACGACCCGTGGACGAAAACCGCTGCCGAGCCGGCCCCGAACGTCTCAGTGTGGAGTTCCGTCACGCCAGGAGAGTACTACCGGACCATTTTCAGGTGCCAATGGTGCCCAGCCGCCCGCTGCTGCACGGAGCCGCACCCGTTGCCCGCAGACGGCGGTCGCAGCGTCGCCGAGGGAGTCGCACGCCGCGCGCGTCCCGCGAGGACCGAAGCGATCGTTCGGTCGAGACGCCCGCCGGACAACTGAGTCTGGGCGAACTCGACGGTGCGGCGGAAGCCCTTGCTGACCCTCTACCGATTCACGCCTCACTGCGTAACATCGTTCAGGAAGCGGCGAACGGCGTCGAGATAGATGTCCTCTTGCTCCACAAAGCTCAGGTGGCCCGCGTCGGGGATGATCACGAGTTCGCTGCCGGCGATGCCTTCATGGAGGATCTGAGCTGCGCGGGGCGTCGTCGTCCGATCGTGCTGGCCCACAACGACGAGCGTCGGCTTCGCTACCCGGCCCAGCTTTGGGCGGTAGTCGAAGTCGCCGTAGCCGGCGTTCGCGAAGTGGCGAAGCACCTCCGGCGAACCGACAGTCTCCTCGGCGTATCCCGGCGGCGGCTCGCGGTGGAAGTGGAACGGCATCTGGACCCGCAGCAGCTGCTTTAGCTGCTCCTCGGTCTGAACGGTCTTCTCGTCCTCCCAGCTCGCAGCGATCGGCTTGCCGGCCTCGCCAAGTGCTTCGAGCGAAGCCTCGACGTCGGCGAGCATCGCGTCGCTCTCGTCCGCGCCGCCGGAAATGACGTACGCCCCCGCGGTGCCGAACTCCAGCGCGTGGTAGGTGGCGATGATCGCGCCGAAGGAGTGGCCGAGTAGGACGAACCGGTCGAGCCGCAGCGCCTGCGCCAGCAGCTCGACGTCGCGCGCGAAGCGATCGAGCGAGAGTGTCGCCGGATCGACACGCTCCGAGCGGCCTTGGCCGCGCTCGTCAACGTATAGAAGCCGGTACTCGACCGCGAGCGGGTCCAAGTATGGCCGGAACATCTGGTGGTCTAGGCCCGGGCCCCCGTGTAACACGATCAGCGGGAAACCACTCCCAAGCTCCTCGATATTGAGGTTGTATCCGTCCGGCAGGGTGACGAGCACGCGCGAACTCTATTCCCGGCCTACGCCGCGCACCAGGCGCTGGGCCGAAGCGATCGTATTCACGGCGCGAGCACCGCCGGACCCGGACGATTCAACGTCGCCCTTGCGCAAGTCGCGAACGGGCCGTCGCCGTAACGAAAGCAGAAGTCAGCGCCTGGCTCGGGCGGG
The DNA here is from genome assembly GCA_052147875.1 of Solirubrobacteraceae bacterium. Lineage (GTDB taxonomy): Bacteria > Actinomycetota > Thermoleophilia > Solirubrobacterales > Solirubrobacteraceae > Palsa-465. The sequence goes on from JBKQJQ010000531.1 coordinate 3,197, forward strand.
TGATTGCCTGTAGCCCAAAGCGACAGGCCAGGCAGTCCCGGTCACAATTTTCTCCGTGGGCTATCCAAACGCAACCAGAGTAAACAGCCTCCTGACGCAGATCTGCGTGGAGCGAGGATGGTGTTTAGCGCCCGACGATGAGGCGACGGTCCGGCGCGCCATATCCAGTGGCATCGACGCCGTCGTGGACTCGATCGTCCGGGCTGAGCTTCAAATTGACCCCATCATGTGCGACAGGGAGACCCGGCGATGGCTCAAGGACAAGGTCGACGATTGGCTGTTCAATCCACGGGGTCGCGGCGCGTCATCTGACTTGCCGCTTTGATCGAAACTCGACAGCGCTCGGTGTAGCCCGATGCGCCAGTCTCGTGTATGGCCCGATCGAGCGTCTGGCGAGTGGGCGTTGTGCCCGATCAACCAGGCGCACGCTCTTCCTCGTGCCGTTCCCACGGCGCTTCGCCAGTGATCCAGATCCGTCCACTCTCGCGCCCGTCGAACCCTGCCGCCTCGGGAAACGGCGCTTCGCCAAGCGGCACCGCGAGTTGGACACCGTTGTCGAACTTGAGGATCAAGCCCAGGTCAAGCAACTCGTCTGATTCGGTCAGGGTCGCGCCGATCTGGCCCACCAGCGCATCTGCGTAGCCGAGGTCGCCTGGCCTTAGACTTCCTCCGTCGGCAAGCTGAATGGCTGGCATGGCATACACGTTGACGGGCGGTTCATCGAATCGAAGCTGTACGTAGTCCCAGACGAACCAGACCGACGAAAGTTGTTGCCCAAGCAGTTCGTGCAATGCATGTGGGCGCTCGTGGCGCTCGGCCGGCACGATGTCGATGAGATCGAGATCTGTGAAGGAGCTGTGGATGAACCTCTGTCGTTCATCGCCGCTCTGGAACCGCCGCCGTCCGACCTGAGACGCGCAGACATTCAGGTGCCATTCCGTCAAGGATCGACTTCTAAGACCCTGCGAATCGCTCCACGTCCGCGTGTTCGTTATCAGCTCAATCTCGTACCGAGCGGCACCCCAGGCACCGCTCCCGCGGGCAGTGATCTCATCCAGATTCCGCATCGACCCAAGATGTTCGCATCACTGCCGGGTTGATCGGTGGCTGTCGGGTAAATGCCGGTCGGTCGCGTTTTGTTGTGCGCGGACCACAACCGCCGCTGGAGCCGGCGCGCGGGTTTCGCCCTACAAGCGTTCTCGCGGCGCCACGCGGCGATCGGCTC
>JBKQJQ010000532.1:0-2910 GCA_052147875.1 Solirubrobacteraceae bacterium
GCACGCGCGTGGCAAGTACACGGCGCGCGAGCGCGTCGAGAAGCTGCTCGACGCAGGCTCGTTCCAGGAGCTGGACACGTTCGTGCGCCACCGCACCTACGACTTCGACATGCAGAAAAACCGGCCCTGGGGCGACGCCGTCGTGACCGGCCACGGCACGATCGACGGGCGCACCGTGTGCGTGTTCAGCCAGGACTTCACCGTGTTCGGCGGCTCGCTGGGCGAGGTGATGGCCGAGAAGATGTGCAAGATCATGGACCTGGCGGCCAAGATCGGCTGCCCGGTAGTAGGAATCAATGACTCGGGCGGAGCGCGGATCCAGGAGGGCGTCGTGTCGCTCGGCGCCTACGGCGACGTGTTCACCCGCAACGTCCAGTGCTCGGGTGTGATTCCGCAGATAAGCCTGGTCATGGGCCCGTGCGCCGGGGGCGCCGTGTACTCGCCGGCGATGACCGACTTCGTCTTCATGGTCAAGGAGACCAGCCACATGTTCATCACCGGCCCCGAGGTGATCAAGACGGTCACAGGCGAGGAGGTCGAGTTCGAGGAGCTGGGCGGGGCGATGAGCCACAACACGAAGTCGGGCGTCGCGCACTTCGCCTCCGATGACGAGGATACCTGTCTCGAGGACGCGCGCTACCTGCTCTCGTTCCTGCCTCAGAACAACCTCGAGACGCCGCCGGTCGTGCAGTCGACCGATGATCCTAACCGGATGGATCCGGCGCTTGACGACGTCGTCCCCGACAGCCCCAACAAGCCCTACGACATGCGCGACGTGATCCGCTACGTGGTCGATGATGGCGAGTTCTTCGAGGTCCACGAGCACTACGCGCGCAACATCGTGTGTGGCTTCTCGCGCCTTGACGGCCACGCGGTCGGCGTGGTCGGCAATCAGCCCTCGCAGCTCGCCGGCGTGCTCGACATCGACAGCTCCGAGAAGGCGGCGCGCTTCATCCGCACCTGCGACGCGTTCAACATCCCGATCATCACCTTCTGCGATGTGCCGGGCTTCCTCCCGGGCACCAACCAGGAGTGGCGCGGGATCATCCGTCGCGGCGCCAAGCTCCTGTACGCCTACGCCGAGGCGACGGTCCCGAAGATCACCGTGATCACGCGCAAGGCCTACGGCGGCGCGTACGACGTCATGGGCTCAAAGCACCTCGCGGCTGACATGAACTTCGCCTGGCCGACGGCCGAGGTCGCGGTGATGGGACCCGAGGGGGCGGTCAACATCATCTACCGCCGTGACCTCGCCTCGTCGCCGACGCCAGACTCCAGGCGTCAAAAGCTGATCGACGATTACAAGGCGCACTTCGCGAACCCCTACGTCGCCGCCGAACGAGGCTACATCGACGACGTGATCATCCCGCACGAGACGCGCCCAAAGCTGATCACGGCGCTGAGGACGCTCGAGACCAAGCGCCAACCCGGACCCCGGCGCAAGCACGGGAACATACCTCTTTAGTTTTGGGGCGACTGGCGTCTAAAGCGGCGCCGGCCGTTCATGGGCCGCGTCCAAAATGCCTGCTCAGAGCCTGATTGTCTGAGCCGCAACGCTGCCGGCGCGCCACGCGTCGTGAGCGGCACGGGCGACCGCCAGGTCCTGGATTGCGAGCCCGGTCGAGTCAAACAGCGTCGCCGCGTCGGACCCGGGGCGTCCCGGCGCGATCCCCGCGAGCACCGCTCCCAGCTCGGTCACCTGCTCGCGAGCGACCAGCCCCGCCTGTACGGCGCCGGTCAGCTCGCCACCGTGCGAGGCCTGCTCCCATTCGTCGCAGAACAGCGCGCACGACGCCACCGCACCGACGGTCGCCTCCGCCTTCCCGGGCCCATCTGCACCGAGCATGTTCAAGTGCACCCCCGGCCTCAAATCCCCGACGTCGACCACGATCTCGGCCCCCGGCGTGACGCAGCAGACGACCTCGCAACGGACTGCTTGCTCGCGCGTTCCGGCCTGCCAGCCGAGCTCCTGCGCCAGCGCATCCGCCGCAGCCGCGACGGGGTCAGAGCAGACGCCTGGCCCATAACCGGCGGCCGCCAGGCAGCGCGCCGCCCACGCACCATGCAGGCCGCAGCCGACGATCCCGACCGTCCGGGCATCGTCGCGCGCGAGCGCGCTGGCCGCGACGGCCGCGACCGCGCCCGTCCGCAGCGCGGTCACCGAGCGCGCGTCCAGCAGCATCAGCGGTTCGCCGGTGCTCGCGTCCGACAGGCAGATCACGCCGGTGACCGTCGGCAGCCCCCGCCGCGGATTGCCCGGGAAGGACGTGATCCACTTCAACAGCGCCAGTCCGTCGCCCCTGGCCGGCATCGCACGGAAGTCTCCGAATGGCGGGCTTTGCAGGTAAACCTTGGCCGGCATCACCCACTCGCCGGCGTGGAAGGCGAGGAACGCCTCGCGCACGCGCTCGATCGCCGCGGCCGGCGAGACCGCGCTCAGAACTGCGTCGTAATCGAGGACCACGAGTTCAGGCACGGGGGGCACGATACCCTCGGTGCGAGCGTGAACCGCCGACCGAAACTGACGATCGTCGCGCCGGACGCGTCGGCCGAGGAGGCCGCCGCGGTGGTCGCCGCGCTCGAGCGGTTCATGCGCGAGCTGGCGCCCGCGCGTACAGCACCGGTGCACCCGCAGAGGCGGTGGCAACAGGCGGCGCTGCGTGAGGGGGTTTCCCGGCAGCCGCTGGCGCCAGTGCCCTGGGAATAGCCCGCAGGTTGCTATGGAGGGTCGTGTCCGAACGGCGTACGGTCCAGAAAAGCGGTCACCAGCGGTATTCTTGGCACCGTCTTGGGGCGCGTCGGGAAGCTCGCGGCAGGAGTGGTGGCGGTTCTCGCTGCGGCGCTCGCCTTCTCGTCGGCGGCGTTTGCCGACGACTGGCTGCCGCATCCGGCCAACGCGACCTGGCGGTA
>JBKQJQ010000533.1:0-9049 GCA_052147875.1 Solirubrobacteraceae bacterium
CTCGGCGGCCAGGTCGTGCTGGAGGAAAACCCATGCATGATCAAGCTCTCCAACTCGTGGGTGATCATGAACCCAGGTGGTGGGCCGACCCCCGACAAGCCCGACATTTCAGTCGTCGACCACGAGCCCGGGAACACGGTGTCTAGCTTCATGAACCTGCGTGTCGCCGACATCCAGGCGTGCTATGAGCAGTGGAGCGCGAAGGGGGCCGAGTTCGTGACGCCGCCGATTGATCGCGGCGCCGAGATCCGCTGCTACATGCGAGACCCCGACGGCTACATGATCGAAGTCGGCCAGTCCACCGGGCTGCTCGAAGGGCATCTGGCCAAGAAACGCCCGCAAGACCTGCCCGGCTAAGACGACAGGCGAGCGCTTGCGCGGAGCTTCCGCTTCCGGACGCCGCGGACCATGAAGCAGAAATCCGACCGCGCCGCAACTAGGCAGACACACAGCTCGTGTTTGGTGGATTCAGCAGTGACAGTCCGATGTTCGGTTTTCGCATCCAGCGCAACCCCGGTTCCTCGCGGAGCGGACCTTATGTTCGTACCTATCGCTGACGGAGCGGGCCTCGCGTCGTGTAGGTTGATGGCTCTCGAATGGGCCAGGAGCAGGTCCATGCATGTGTAGCGGTAGCTTGCTGTTCTGGTGAGGGTGGACGTTCTTGGGGGGGGCGGGGTCACATGAGGTTCGGAGTGTGCAGGTCGGAGAGGTGACGGGCGGTGGCGGCACTGAGGCCGCAGGCTTGCAGGCGGCGTAGGCGGTTGCGTTCCATCGTTGGCATTAGCGCGCGGACGTCCGCGGCAGCGCCGGATAGGTCGGCTGGCTGAAGGGATCGGGCCGCCATGATCGTCAGAGCTTCGACGAGGACGGGCGAGATGCCGGAGAGGCTGATGAGTTTGCTCGCGCGCGCCTCGGCGGCGGCGACGAGCGGCCCCACCGCGTCGGGGTCGATCGCGATCGTGCGCTTGATGTTCGAGATCCCGAAATGGACGTGCCGGCGTTCGTCGCGGTGCGCGAGTCTGGCGGCCGCGGCGGTGGCGGCGTCGGGCGCGTGGGTCTCGATGAAACGCAGAAGATCTAGGAAGGTGCCCTCGCCGAGCACGTTGAGCAGCAGCGATGAGGCTGTGAAGTCGTGCTCGTCGAGCAGCGTGCTGAGCGACAGCTCGGTGGACGCCAGCGCATACCCGTGGTGCCCGCCGGCGAGCGATCGTTTGGTGAACACCTCGATGTGGCGCGCTTCGTCGTGGACGTGGCTGCCGAGCCATAGGACCAGCTCAACCAGCTGCGGGTTGACCCGGGGCAGGAACCCGGCCGGCACGTACAGCGCGGCGTACTCGTTCTGAGCTAGGAACGTCATGACCTGCGCCACGGCCCGCTCGGTCGTGTCATCCAGGCCCAGGGCGGCTTCCCAGGGGATGTCGCGGGAGGCGTCCCATTGCTGGGCGGACGCTTGGTCGACAAGCTCGCCGACGTCGTCGGCCCAGATCGCGTCTCGGCGGCTGAGCCTCCAGTGGTGTGTGGGCGCTCCGGTCTCGGGCACGGCTCGCAGAGGAGCGAACCCGGCACGAGGATCGGGCTCGGGCGGGAGGCCTCCGTCGCGCCAGTCAGCGGTGTGCAGCTCTCCGTGACGTATGCGTGGGGGAGCGTCGCGCGGTGGGAGTGGCCCACCAAGGATTCTGGCCCAAGTACCACGGCGGATCGCGACGACGTACCCGTTCGCCCGGCTGACCTGGTCGATCGGATCATGGCCGGCGAGTCGTGCCCAACCGACAAGCTCGAGCGCGACCGCGCGCGACGGCGTTCTGACCTCCAGAACGCCGCCGGGCGCGACACGCTCAAACGCCGCCGCGAGCAGGACCTCCAGGCCACCGCCTAGCTCGAGACGCTCGGCATCCACCCGGTGCGCTGCCTGCCGGCGGTCCAGGGTCACGAGAGCAGCGCCTGTTCTCGCATCGCCGTCTGCAGCGACGCGTACCCCTGGCGATCCCCGGGATGCCACCGTCGCACCCCCTCGAGATCCATTGCCTGGCGCAGGCTGGGGTCCCCGTAGTCCATCGCCAGCAGCGCCCGCGACCATCGGTCCGATATCTCGCGGTCCAGCGAGTCCAGGACCGTGAAGTTGCAGTGGTAGTAGGCAGGGCTGCGCCACGCTACCTCGAGGTCGGCCACCGCCGGCACCGACTCGGCACGAAACGCGCTGAAGTACCCGGCCGACAGCGCACCGGCGTCTGCCTCGCCCTCAGCGACCGCACGCACGACGTGAAGCTCGGAATCGCCGGTGTCGCCGTGCTTGCCAAGGTCGGTGTCAAAGCGCAGCAGGCTGCAGCCCGCCACGTCCAGGCCCTCCCTGGCGAGGTAGTGAAGCGGCAGGATCGCCGCGTGGCCGGAGTCACGGCTCCCAAGCGCCAAGACCCGCCCGTTCAGCTCGGTGACGCTGCCCGGCGGTTGTCCCTTGCGCGTCACCAGCACGGTCGACCAGTCCCGGTCGACGTCACGCATCCCGAGGATCCGCGTCCGGCCGCCAGCCCGATGATCGAGCGCCACGTAGGCCGTGTTCGTGTTCCAGCCGATCTCGACCGTGCCGTCGAGCACCGCATCGACGAGCCGCTCATAGTTGGAGAACAGGATGTAGTCGGTCGGCACTCCGGCATCGGCGAAATAGGTGCGGAATCGCTCCCAGATCGTCACGATCCTCGGGTGGTAGGCAACCGCACCGAGTCTCAGCTCCGCGCCGCTCATCGGACCGGAAGCCCTGCGATCGCCTTCGCCGACCAGGTCCGCAGCACCTCCAACGCACCCTGCGTCACCCGCGCCGCAACACCGGTGCACAGCACCTTGGCCTCCATGAGCGAAACCAGCGCTCCGTCATCGCCACCGTCGCCCAGCCGCGCCGCGGACGGCCGCCGCCACCGGCGACCGTCGCCGCGGTCACGCCGTGCATCAAAAACACCATCCCCGTCGACGCACACGCCCCCCCAACCGCCTCACACGCATCGGCCAGCGCCACCAGCCCGGCGCCCACACCGCCCTGCTCACACGGCACCAACAACCCCAGCAGGCCCGTCTGTGCCAGCGCTCTCAGATGCTCATCGGGAAACCGCGACTCAGGATCGATCTCACCGGCACCCGGCGCGATCACCCTCCGCGCCAGCTCGCGGACCTCCGCGAGCACGCCATCGACATTGCGCACAACAACTTCTGTCATTTACCTGCTCCTGTTCGAAAGACGACGAAAGGACCGTTCGCCACCCCGACGGGGCGGCCGCGACAACCGCCGCTCAGCGAAGCCTCATCGCGCCGCCCCCCTCTCCACCGACAAACAGAAGCCAACCCGGCACCGAACCTCGGAGAGCTCGCTGTACCGATGACCGGGCCACGACCCACAGCTTGCCAACTCCGACGCCCCGGCACAGTCGCGCCAGCGCCCGCATCGAAACCGAAGCACCCCACCAACGGCGCCGCGAGTGCAGCGCACGGCCGCTGCTCCTACGGGGCTGCGCAAGCCCGGATTGCGTCGCGGCTGGCTCTCCTAATCGTGCCCGGAGGATTCCGGGATCTCCGCGAGGAACGTCCTCGCCTTGTTCGCGAGCGGGACGATGCCCTTCGCCTGATAGCGCCGGAGAGATTGCTCGGCAAACTGCCGCGCCTGCCCCGTCCGGCCTGCGAGGGCGAGAATCTCGGCGAGTGTGTAGCACGGATCGGCGAACACGGGAACGTACGGCTGGCCACCTTGGTCGAGCGCGGTTCGGGCGAGCTTCTCCGCTTCGTCCAGGAGCCCGCGGTGGGCCATGATCTCCGCCTGGAGGACGAGTCTGTCCGAATCGGACGGATCGCCGGTCTCGTTGGCGATCAGCAGCCATTCCTCGGCCTCGTCCAGTCGTCCATCGGCCGCGAGCGCCTTGGCGGTCAAATGGGCCTCCGCCGATAGGTAGGTGCGATCCCCCATCTGCTCGAGCATGGTGTAGGCGACGCGCGCTTCGCGCTCGGCCGCTTCGTAGTCTTGGACCAGCATTTCGACGAGCACGGCGACGTCGGTGCTGTGGGCTTTGAGGTGGCGCAGGCCGAGATCGTCCATGATCGCGCGAGCCCGAGCGATCGCCTCGCGAGCCGCGTCGAAATCCCCGGCGAGCGCCTCGAGACCGCCGATCCGGACCAGGCAGTTCGCGTGGACTTGGCGGTTCGACGTCTGGTCCAGGATCGCTCGGCAGCGGGCGAGCGCCGACTCGACGTGCTCCGGCCCCCAGAGAGCGGCCGAGACAATGTGTCTGAGGATGTTCGCCTCGCGCCGCTCGTCCCCGGCCCGGCGTGCGTGCAGAACGGCGCGCTCCTGGAGGCCGGAGGCCTCCTCGTATTTGCGAGCCCACCGCGCGAGTAATCCCAGAAGTCCGAGGGCGTCCGCTGCACCGCGGTGATCTCGCGCCTCCTCGAAGACGGTAACGAGAGGCTCTATGTCGCGCTGGATGTGCTCGCTGGCCTGCTCGCCTTGTGTCTGTACGCGGACGGACGCGAGCCCGACCTGGGCTCTTGCGTGAAGGAGCCGGTCGATCTGCGCGGCTTGCGCAACCGTCGACTCGAGCAGGGACTCCGCGTCGGTTAGTCGCCCGGCTTCGAGCAGGGCGTCCGCGAGTTCGATCTCGAGCTCGATCCGCGTCTCGCTTCCCTCCTCGAGCAGCGTTGCTGCTCGCTCGAGCAGATTGCTCGCGCCGTTCATGTCACCCCGACCGAGCGCACGCCTGCCTGCAACGCCGAGCTTGGCAGCGGCGCGGTTGGCGAGCGTCCCGCCGGGCCGGCCAAGCTCTTGCCTATAGCGGCATGCCTGCTCGAGGTGGTAACCGAGCACCTCGTCCAGCTCGACCAGATTGGCTCCGTTCTGCTCGAGCCACTCGGCGAACCGCTCGTGCAGCTCCGCTCGGGCGGCCTTCGACAGCGCGTCGTAGGCTGCGTCTCGGATCAGCAGGTGGCGGAAGCGGAAGGCGTCCTCGCCGGCAAGCTGCGCCCGGTCGGGGCGGACGAGCTCTTTGCGCACCAGACCGGTAAGGCAGGCCGTCACCTGAGCGTCGTGCGGGCTCAACGTCTGAACCGCTCCGCGGTGGAAGACGCGGCCCTCGACCGCGCCGCACTGCAGCACGTCGCGCTCGTGCGGTTCGAGTTGGTCAAGGCGGGCAGCTAGCAGCGCGTGGATCGTCGGAGGAACGGTCACCTCGTCCTCGCCGGACTCCTGGAGGAGCGCAACCATCTGCTCGACGAACAGCGGGTTGCCTTCGGCAGCCTCCAGGATGCCGGTGCGCAGGGTTCCATCCAGGCTTGCAAGGCCCTCGATCAGCAGCTCCGTCTCCTCGGGTGCGAGAGGCTCGAGCAGCACCGTGGTCGCGTTCACTTTGCCACCCGCCCAGCCGGTGCGGCGGTCGAGCAGTTCCGGCCGCGCCATACAGAGCAACAGGATCGGCGCGTCGCGAGAAAGATCGGCCGCGTGCTCGACCAGGTCGAGGAACGTCTCCTCGCCCCAGTGCAGGTCGTCGAAGACACAGATGAGCGGCCGCTCGACGGCAACCGCCTCCAGCAACTTGCGAAAGGCCCAGGCGATCTCCTCGCTCGAGGAGACGCGCGCATCGTCGCCGAGCAGGCCATCGAGCGTCTCGCGGGCGCGCGGATCCAGCTCCGGCGGCGACAGCTGCGTGACGACCTCGACGACCGGCCAGTAGGTGATGCCCTCCCCGTAGGAGAGACAGCGGCCGGAGACGACCGTCACATCGGCGAGGCCGCCGAGGAACTCGGCCGCCAGCCGCGACTTGCCCACCCCGGCAGGGCCGAAAATCGTGAACAGCTGGCACGACCGCTCGGACACCATCCGCTCCCATGCGTCCGTGAGTAGGCGCTGCTCACGGACGCGCCCGACCAGAGGCGTCCGCAACCGCCGCGGCGCTTCTCCCGACATCGATAGCAACCCGTACGCCGTAACCGGTTCCCGCTTGCCCTTGAGCTCGAGCGGAGCCAGCTTCTCGACGGTGACCGCGTCGCGCGCCAGCAGCCACGTCTCCCGACCGAGCAGGATTTCGCCTGGCCCGGCCGCCTGCTCGAGCCGCGCCGCGACATTGACCGGGTCGCCGCTCACGAGCGTCTCGGGGCTCTGAACGACCTCGCCGGTGTTGACGCCGATCCGCGCCTCGATCCCCAGCTCCGGCAGCGCCTCCCGCATCTCGACCGCTGCCCGCAGCGCCCGCAGAGCGTCGTCTTCGTGCAGCACCGGAACCCCGAACACCGCCACGACCGCGTCGCCGATGAACTTCTCCACCGTCCCTCCATGCCGCTCGACGATCGCGCGCATTCGCTCGAAGTAGCGCGCCATCACGCTCCGGACCGCCTCCGGATCGCGTGACTCTCCCAACGCGGTGGAGCCGACCACATCGCAGAACACCACCGTCACCGTCTTGCGCTGCTCCTTGAGTGGCGCTGAAACGAGCGGCGCGGCACACGCGTTGCAGAACCGCGCACCCTTGGCGTTCTCGGCACCGCAACTGCGGCAAACCCCCACCGAACAAGTGTAGGAGTCCGAGCTCAACCAGTCGAGCGGAGAGATAGGGAAGCCCGTCGATGCCGCCGGTGGGGCTCGAACGAGATGTGTCACCGTCCGATGTCCAGGAGGACGCTCTTGCGTGACATCGAGGTTCGAGTCGTAAGCCTCGAAGAGGCCGACCGTGACACAGCCGAGTTTTGGCTCGGCGGCCAGTTGTTAGGCTTCACCCGGCTTGAGGAAGGCGAGCTGCTCTTGACGATCGAGCCGCGCGACGACGGCCGCGCGTCTCGGTTAATGCTCACGACCTGTACGACGCGCTCGCCGAGGCGAAACGCCTGCTCGAGTCGTATTGATTGAGAAGAGCCGAAACCACCAGCGGGATCGATGAAGACTTCTCGTGGTTACTGGCCGACGCCGACATCCCCGGTGATCACCCGCGCGTTCGAGAAACTCAGCACCACGCCCGCACCCACCGTCCAGGACGCGTCGCCGCCTAGAAGGAGCCCCTCGGTCGTGGAGTACGAAAACCGCCGGGATCGTGCTGGAGCCTCGGCCTGCCGGCCCGTGTCGACACCTACGCCGATCGACACGGAATCCCCACCATCGGGAAGGAAATTTCTATGCAAGCCATCGCCGTCAGCGACCGCGACGCTGGTCTGGCTGGGCTGTCCCTGACGAACTTGCCCTACCCGCACGCCTCCGAGAACGACGTCATCGTGCGCGTGCATGCCGCTGGGTTCACCCCAGGAGAGCTGGCCTGGGCGGGGACATGGACTGATCGCAGCGGCCGGGACCGGACGCCGAGCGTGCCCAGGCACGAGGTGTCGGGTGTGGTCGCCGAACTGGGCTACGGGACCACCGGCCTGACCGTCGGGCAGCGAGTGTTCGGGCTGGCCGACTGGACCCGCAACGGCACGCTGGCGGAGTACGTGGCGATCGAGGCGCGTAACCTCGCGCCGCTGCCGGCGGGCGTCGACCATACCGTCGCCGCCGCTCTAGCCATCTCCGGACTGACGGCATGGCAGGCCCTGTTCGACCACGCCCACCTCCTCGCCGGACAGACCGCACTGATCCACGGCGCCGCGGGCGGCGTCGGATCGATCGCTGTGCAGCTTGCCCGTCAGGCCGGCTCCCGGGTGATCGGAACCGGCCGGGCCGCCGATAGGGACTGTGCGCTCAGCCTTGGAGTCGAGGAGTTTGTGGACTTGGAGACCGACCGCCTGGAGGGCGCCGGCGAGGCCGACGTGGTGCTCGACGTGATCGGCGGTGACATCCTCAAGCGTTCGACCGCGCTCGTACGCGCCGGCGGCACGCTCGTCACCACGATCGAACCGCCCACGATCCAGCCCGAGACCGGACGGGCGATCTTCTTCGTCGTCGAACCCTATCGCTCCCAGCTGGTCGAGCTCGCCCAGCGGCTGCACGACGGACGACTGACCTCGAATGTGGGGGCCGTGCGACCGTTGGCCGAGGCGCCGGCCGCGTTCGGCCCCAACGCCCCGCATGCGTCCGGGAAGACGATCATCCAAGTCGTCGAGGGCTGGTAAACGACCGCGATCGACGACGTTGTTGGGACCGCTCGGAGGAGTTGCGCGTCGTTGACAATGCGGGTGCCCGTCGCACTCGCGTCGGAGACCTGAGATTCGCCAGAAGCGGGTTCTGCTTCGTCGCGGAGGCGATCACGGCTCTCGGGGGTGGAAGGTCAAAGGGATCGTCGGCGATGAGGATCTTGAGGGACGGTTCTACAGCGCTCTGGGCGGTAAGTCGGCCGTCGCTAGCGCGAGCGCGCCGTCCAGCGACATCTCCGTGCCTCGGGTGTGCGCGATGTCCCAGGCTGCGGCGTCGGGCGCCGCGTCCCGGGCGGGCGGCAACCAGCGTGTCCGGAGCGCGGCAGCGCCTGGCGTCTCGGCTCGGTGGAGCTTGGCGAGCGCACCGTCGGTAGCGCCCCACAGCGTTGCGGCGCGCAGCGAGTGGCCGTCGACCGACGCGAGCGTGGCAGCCGCGGCGAGGAAGATCGCGCCCGCCTCGGTGTCGACGCCCGGCATTGACGGGATTGCGTCGGCGAGCTGTGATCGGGCTGCCGCAGGGTCCTCTCGGTGCAGGGCGGTGAGCGCGCCGACCGATAGCAGCGTGATCAGCATCGGGTGGTAGTTGATCCGGCGTGCATGGTCCAATCCTTCGGCCACCAGCGCGTCGGTGGCCTCGAGTTCGCCGTCGCCCAGCGTCACCGCGGCGAGGTTCGCGGCCGTCAGCGCGATCGCGCGCGGCTCGCCGCCTCGACGCAGCTCGAGCGCCTCTTCGAACAGCGGGCGGGCACGGCTGAACTCCCCGACCATGCTGAACCTATCGCCGCAGTTGTTGAGGGCGAGCGCCAGCGCCCACTTGTCGTTGCTCGCTCGCGCGAGCGCGATCGCCTCCTCCTCGATCGAAGCGGCGTGGTCGCTTTCACCGAGGCTCTGGTAGGCCCACGCGAGGTTGCTGAGCGCATTGATAGCGAGCCGTATCTCGCCCGCCTCCCGAGCCGTGACCGCGGCA
>JBKQJQ010000534.1:0-15108 GCA_052147875.1 Solirubrobacteraceae bacterium
GATGTGCTCGATCTCTGGCATCGACGCATGGCCGGCGGGCAGGTGCGGGAATGGCAGGGAGTCGGGCCTGCGGATCCCGGCGGCGGTCGCCGTGAACTGACGCGCCCAGGCCGGCAGGCCGGCCGAGGCGAGCAGCGCCCCGCCCGCAGCGCCGCGCAGCAGGGTGCGTCTTGTGACGTGGCCCGAGTCCATCCGAGCCGCTGGTATATCAGCTGGCGCTCAAGCCGCGGTGCACCCGATGTAACGTGGTCGGAGTTGAAGCCGAACGCCGAACGCACCCCCGGCCGGTTGCTGCTCACGTTGACCCGAATCTGGTTGCCGATCGGGATCGCCGTCGCCGGCGTTGTGCTGATTGTGATGGGGCACGCGAGCGTTTCCGACCAGGGCTCGAGCCACGCGCTCGAGGCCGGGGCGGGGGTCGCGCTGCTGATCGTCGCGATCATCGTCTGGATGCTCAACTGGATGTTCCGGATGAGCATCGAGTCAAACCGCGATCGTGAGGACGAGGAGCGCGCGCGCGAGTTCTTCGACGTCCACGGCTACTGGCCCGACGAGGAGCCGTGATGCACATGGCTGCCGATGAATTCGCCGTGATGGGGATCGTCAACGTGACCCCGGACTCGTTCTCGGACGGTGGCCTCTACCTGGAGCCTCGCGCAGCGGTCGACCACGCGCTCGAGCTCGAACGCGCCGGCGCCGTGATCCTCGATATCGGCGGCGAGTCGACGCGGCCGGGTGCGCTGCCGGTCGCCGAGCCCGAGGAGGTGCGGCGGGTGCTGCCGGTGATCGAGGCTTTGGCGGACTCGCCGGCCCAGCTCTCGATCGACACGTCGAAGGCGGCGGTCGCCGCGGCTGCGATCTCGGCGGGGGCAACGTTGGTCAACGACGTCACGGCCCTGCGGGGCGACCCGGCGATGGTTGATGTGGTCGCGGCGGCGGGGGTCGACTGCTGCCTAATGCACATGCTCGGTGAGCCGCGGACGATGCAGCACGATCCTCGCTACGACGACGTCGTGTCCGAAGTCAAGGCGTTCCTCGAGCAGCGGATGGCGTTCGCGGTCGCCCACGGGGTCGCCGAGCAGCGGATCCTGCTCGACCCCGGGATCGGCTTCGGCAAGACGACTGAGCACAACCTCGAGCTGCTACGCCGCCTCGACGAGATCGTCGCGCTCGGGCGGCCGGTGGCGATCGGCACCTCGCGCAAGTCGTTTCTGGGCAAGATCACGGCCAAGCCGGTCGAGGACCGGATCGCGGCGACGATTGCGACCAACGTGTTCGCGTACCTGCGCGGGGCCCGTGTGTTCCGGGTCCACGATGTGGCTCCGGTCCATGACGCGTTGGCGATCACGGCTGCTACGGTCAAGCGGCGATGGGCGAGCACGACGCCGACGAGTTCGACGATCTCGACGACGTAGACGACGACGGCGAGGATCGGACCGAGCCTGAGGTCACGATCGAGATCAGTGGCCTGTCGCTCTACACGCACGTCGGGGTGACCGCCGCAGAGCAGGAGGTCGGCCAAAGGCTGCTGATCGATCTGCGGATCGACGTCGGTGAATGCGACGCGACGATCACTGACCGGATCGAAGACACGATCGACTACGGCCAGGTCTGCGAGCTCGCCAACCTGGTCGCCCACCAGCGCAACTACAGGACGCTCGAGCGCCTGTGCGCCGCGATCGCCGAGCAGCTGCTTGACCGCTATGACGCCAGCGCCGTGTGGGTCAAGGCGGCCAAGCCGGAGCCGCCGCTGGCGCTGCCGGTCGGCGAGGTGTCAGTCGAGGTCTGGCGCGAGGCGGGTGGGTGAGCAGGCCGGGGTACCTCGGCCTGGGCTCCAACATCGGCGACCGGCGCGCGCACCTGGAGGCGGCGGTGACGGCACTGGCTCGACTCAGCGTCGACGTGCTCGCTTCGTCGTCGGTCTACGAGACCGAGCCGGTCGGCCTCGTCCTCGACCAGCGTCAGTTCTACAACGCCTGCCTGCGCGTGAGCACCGAGCTTGGGCCCGAGCCACTGCTCGATGCGTGCAAGGCGGTTGAGCGCGAGGTCGGCCGCGCAGCAGGCGGCGTCCGCCACGGGCCGCGGGTGATCGACGTCGACCTGCTGCTGTTGGGGGATCTCGTGTACGAGTCAGAGCGGCTGGTGCTGCCGCACCCCGAGACGGGCTCGCGGCGGTTCGTGTTGGTGCCGCTGCTAGAGCTCGACCCCGAGCTGACGCTTCCGAATGGCCTCAGGCTCGGCGAAGCGCCTGCGCTGCTCGATGGTGGTCAGGCTGTGCGCCGCGCCGGCCCAGCACTGGTGTAATTCGCCGATGCTGCTTGTCGTCGACGTAGGGAACACCCAGACGCATTTCGGCGTGTTCGCCGACGACAGCTCGCAACTGACCGAGCATTGGCGCTTCGCGACCGTGCGCGAGTCGACGCAGGATGAGCTTGGTGCGGCGCTCGCGAACCTCCTGGCGCTGCGCGGGCTCGCGTTGTCCGATATCGACGCCTCGATCGTCTCCTCGACCGTCCCGCAGTTGTCCGAGCAGTGGACCGAGATGTCGATTCGCTACCTGGGCCACGAGATGCTCGTTGTCGGTCCGTCGATCAGGACCGGGATGCCGATCCGGATGGACAACCCGCGCGAGGTGGGCGCCGACCGGCTTGTCAATGCGGTCGCCGCCTGGGAGCGCGTCCACGACACCTGCGTGATCGTGGACTTCGGGACCGCGATCACCTACGACGTAGTCTCGTCGGCGGGCGAGTACCTCGGCGGGATCATCACGCCGGGAGCCGAGATCTCGATCGACGCGTTGTACGAGCGGGCCGCGAAGCTGCCCAAGGTCGAACTCGCGCAGCCGCGGTCGCTGATCGGCAAGTCGACGGTCGAGGCGATCCGCAGCGGGATCGTGTTCGGGTTTGCCGCCCAGGTCGACGGGATCGTGCACAGGCTCAGAGACGAGCTCGGGCCCGACACGAAGGTGATCGCGACCGGGGGCTTGGCTCAGGCGCTGGTGCCGTCAGTTCGCGAGACGATCGACGAGGTCGACGATCTGCTGACGCTGACCGGGCTACGCCTGATCTGGGAGCGCAACACGCGCGATTAGGCTGCAGCGAGCGCCGGAACCGGCACGTCGGGCGTCCGCGCAACGATCGAGGCCATGATCAAGAAGGCCATCCGGCGGCGGTCAGTCGGGGTTTCAGCCGTCGCCTGGTCGAACTGATCCATCAGGCTGCGGATCACCGCAAACAGCGGCGCGTCGTCGATCTCGTCGGGCACGTCGCATGCGAGCCTCGCCAGGGCCAGCATCTCCGCAGCGCCGTCGGCCCCGCGCATCGTCGCGATCGCACCGAGCATCAGGAACGCCGACACCCGATCCAGGAGTACATGCGAGGCGTGCTCGCGCTCGCCGACCGGCGGGCCACATTGCTGAGGCGGCTCGCCGGCGGCGAGCCGCAGCGATTGGCCAGACGCGATGCAGCGCATCTGTTCGGCGTTGAGCCCCGCCTGCAGGCCCATCCGAAGCTGGAACACGGCGGACCCCATTGTGTGCCCGTAGGGCGCATCGCTGGCGAACAGGATCTGACCAGGGGGGACGAGCGAGAACAGCGCCTGGAGATCGGCTGGCATCCACCACGCAGTGTCGAATAGAAGATTGGGAAGATCGGGCGCGACGCGCCAGATCCACGACAGGTCACAGATCCCGGCGTGAGCGAGGATCAGGCGTGCGTTCGGAAAATCGTCGGCGAGCTCGACCGCGTGCAGGCCGAGCGCAGGGATGCCGCGCCCGGCGTGGATCAGGACCGGCAGTCCCCGCTCGTCGGCGAGCGCCGCGAGCGAAACAACGTCCGGATGATCGAGGGTGAACTCCTCTGCACGTGGGTGCAGCTTGATACCTCTGGCGCCTGCTGCGAGCGCTCGCTCGGCCTCGGCGACGGCGTTGTCCCCAGGCTTGACGCGGCAGAACGGCACCAGCAGGCCGTCGGACTGGCGGGCGGCCTCGATCACCATGTCATTGGCGGCGGTGTAGCCGTCGGGCTCGTGCATCGGAAACACGAACGCACCACGAGCGTCAGCGGACTGCAGCATGAAGAGCAGCTGCTCAGGTGTCTGGCTCATACCGTCCGGGTCGTTCTGACCGAGGTGCGTGTGGGCGTCGAACAGCTCCAGTCCCGGAACCTGCTCGAGCATCAATTCGAGCCACGGCCGCATCAGGGATGGGAGATCCATGCTCTGATTCGTACCATGAATCGATGCCCGGCAAGCTGACCGACAGCTGGACGCTCGGCGGAATCTCGATTCCGAACCGGGTCGTGCTGGCGCCCCTGGCCGGAATCGGCAACTGGTTCGTGCGCCTCCAGGCCAAGCGCCATGGGGCCGGATTAGTGGTGTCCGAGATGGTCTCGAGCTTCGCCGTCCACTACCGCAACGAGCGGACCTGCCGCGAGCTGCTGCGGATCCATCCCGACGAGCACCCCGTCTCGGTGCAACTGTTCGGACACGACCCGGACGTGATGGAGTCGGCCGCCGAGCGCGTCGCGGCCGCCGGCGCCGACCTGATCGACCTCAACATGGGCTGCCCGGTACCGAAGGTCTGTAAGACCGGCGCCGGCGCGGCGCTGCTCGAGGACCCCGACCGGGCGGTCGCGCTCGCGCGCGCGGCGGCACGGGGGAGCGGCCTGCCGGTGACCGTCAAGCTGCGCTCCGGTAACCGCCCCGGCGATCGCAGCGGCGCCGAGGTCGCGCGACGGTTGGTCGCCGACGCCGGCGTCGCCGGGCTCTGCATCCACCCCCGCCACGCGTCACAGCGACACGCCGGCAAGCCCGACTACGAGCTCGCGCGCGAGCTGGTCGACGAGCTGCCGGTCCCGATCCTGATCTCCGGCGGGCTGCGAGACGCGCGCTCGGCGCGCCAGGCGTTCGATCGCACCGGCGCCGCCGGAGTGCTGCTGGCGCGTGGATCGCTCGGGAACCCGTGGCTGTTCGAGGAGCTTCTGGGCCGGCGCAGCGAGCAGCCCACACCGGACGAGATCCTCGACGAGCTCGAGTGGGTTATCGAGCGCGCTTGTGAGCACCTCGGCGACGAGCGTGCGACGCGCTACCTGCGCAAGTTCTACCCGTGGTACATCGAGCGGCTAGGCGGCGACCACGCGCTCCAGGACCAGCTCCAGCGCGCTGTGACGCTGTCCGAGGCGCGGGCGCTGCTGGGGTTGAGCGCCGCCGCCGAGCTACACGCGTAGGTGCTGCGGTGCAGCGGCGGTGGCCGCAAGCACCCACCTTCGCACACCACGATCTCGGTTAGTAGGGTCCCCGCCCCATGATCCGGTGCGCTGGACGACTCGCGGGACTCGCTGCGGCGATTGTGGTGCTGGCGCTCGCCTATGCGCCGGTCGCCGCAGCCCAGGTAAAGCCCTACGGTGCCGACGACTACTGCTGCTTCCGCAACATCCTGCCGCCGGGCACGAACGGGTTCGACGATCTCGCCCAGCTGATCCAGTTCGAGACGACCGGGACGCGGCCGCCCCACAACGACGATCAGCTGCAGATGTACTCGAACCTGACGACGGCCGCCGGTTCGATTACCGCGTCGACGATTCCCGACTACTACAAGGACGCGACCTTCGGGGTGCCGGCCGGTGACGTCGAGAGCACCCAGAGCCCCGAGCCTGGCGTGACGATCGTCCGCGACAAGCAGTTCGGGGTGCCGCATATCTACGGAGACACGCGCGCCGAGCTGATGTTCGGGATCGGCTACGCGACCGCCGAAGACCGTCTGTTCTTCATCGACGCGCTGCGCCACGCAGGTGCGGGAGATCTGGCGCAGTTCGCGGGAGGGTCGAACGTGGCGATGGATGAGAGCGTGTGGGCGAGCGAGCCCTACACGCAGCGGGACCTCGAAAACCAGGTCAACTACATCGCCAGCCGGCCCGGCGGGGCCCAGATCTTCGCCGACGCGACCAACTACGTGAACGGCATCAACGCCTACATAAACGCGGCCAAGCAGCCGTTGAACTCGATGACGATGATGCCGGCCGAGTACGCGGCGCTCGGGATGCCGCAGGGACCGGCGCCATTTACGCTCGAGAACCTCGTCTCGATCGCGGCGCTGGTCGGCGGGATCTTCGGCGACGGCGGCGGCGACCAGCTCTCGAACGCGGTCCTGTACGAGAACATGACGCACAAGTTCGGCAACGAGCGGTACGTGGTCGCCGGCTCGCCGCGCGTGATCACCGTGACGAAGAAGACGAAGCGCAAGCGCCACGGGCACCAGGCGGACCGCTCGGGGTTCGCGACCTTCCTGAGCTTCGACGATCCAAACGACCCCGAGGCGCCGACGACCGTCCACCACAAGACCTTCAAGTACCAGACGCTGCCGAAGCCCAGCAGGGCGGTCGCGAACACGATTGCGCTGCCCGACTACCGATCGGTGCAGTACGTCAATCACGTCGTCGCTGGCACGCCGCCGTCGAGCAGCGGACCGCCGCTGTCGCTGTCCCGCCGCGCCGAGTCGAGGCGCCACGCGTATCCGGTCGGCGACGCGCTCGGACCGTCGGCCAATGCGGGCCCCGGGCTGCTGGCGTTTCCCCGCGGGATGTCGAACGCGCTGCTGATCAGCGCGCGCGACAGCGCCAGCGGCCACCCGCTGGCTGTTATGGGGCCACAGGTCTCCTACTTCTCGCCCGAGATCCTGATGGAGGAGGACATCCACGGACCGGGCATCGCCGCGGATGGAGCGGCGTTCCCGGGCGTCAACCTGTACGTCGAGCTCGGTCACGGGACCGACTACGCATGGTCGGCGACCTCGTCTGGCCAGAACATCATCGACACGTTCGCCGTCCCGCTCTGCAACCCGAGCGGCGGCGCGGTCTCGAAGAGCTCGGACTATTACCTGCTGCACGGCCGCTGCGTGGCGATGCAGACGCTGACCGACCACGAGTCGTGGACGCCGAACCTCGCCGACTCGACGCCCGCCGGCTCGATCACGCTCCAGACGCAGCGGACCGCCTACGGGATCGTGATCGCGCGGGCGACGATCCATCGGCGCCCGGTCGTCTACACCAACCTGCGCTCGACCTACATGCACGAGCTCGACTCGGCCGCCGGCTTCGAGCAGTTCAACGAGCCGGCCGAGATGCGGACCCCGCAGGACTTCATGAACGCCGCCTACAAGATCGGCTACACGTTCAACTGGTTCTTTGCCAACAGCGCGCACATCGCGTACTTCAACTCGGGGCTCAACCCGGTTCGTGCGACGCACACGGATCCGCTGTTCCCGAGCTGGTCGAGCGACGCCTGGAAGGGCCTGCACCCGGCCGCGCAGGTGACCCCCGCGAGCCTCACCGAGGACCAGACGCCCCAGCGTCGGCACCCGCAGGTCGTCGACCAGCCCTACCTGACGAGCTGGAACAACAAGCAGGCGCCTGGCTACGGCGATCCGGCGACCGGGGAGGAGTTCTCGTCCGTCTACCGCTCGCAGCTGCTTGACAACAACATCAACCACTACCTGGCGGTCGACCACGGCAAGATGACGCTCGCCGACCTGATCAACGCGATGGGGGTCGCCGGCACCCAGGACCTGCGCGGCGTCGAGGTGCTGCCGTACGCGCTGAAGATCATCGGTCACCCTCGGGCTCCGGCGTTGGCGAGCGCCGTCAGCGAGCTGCGGACGTGGGTCGCGAGCGGCGCACACCGGATCAACCGTGAGAACCCAGCCGCGCACGGCGACTACGACCAGACCGATGCGGTCCGGATCATGGACGCCTGGTGGCCGCTGCTCGTGAAGGCCGAGTTCCAGCCGGTGCTGGGCTCGGCGCTGCTGAACGAGGTCGAGGGCGAGTTCCCGATCAACGACGAGCCGGGCCACGGCACGAGCGGCGCGCACCTTGGTTCGGCGTTCGACGTCGGCTTCTACGGGATCGTCCAGAAGGACCTGCGCGCGGTCCTGCACGAAAAGGTCCGCGGGCCACTGAACCGGATCTACTGCGGCAACGGCGCGCTGAAGCGTTGCCGCGCCGCGCTGGAAAGCTCACTGGCGGCTGCCGCCGCCGAGACCCCCGACCAGGTCTATCCGGCCGATGGCGTCTGCGCCGCCGGCGATCAGATGTGCTCCGATTCGATCCAGTTCCGCGCGATCGGCGCGATCACCCAGCCGCTGATCGAGTGGATCAACCGACCGACGTTCCAGCAGGCCGACGAGCTTGTCGGTCACATGCCGTAGGCGGGCCGTTTCAAGTCCGCAGCGGCCGGTGTCTATACTCGTCCGCCCACCTCACCCGTTTGCGTGATTCGAGTGTGGATTCAGCCCGCGCAGGCGGGAGTTTTGTCTCTCCGAGAATGTTCCCGATCCAGGTCTAACAGCGCTATGCCCAAAGACGTCATCCTCACCCAGGAAGGGCTCGCCAATCTGAAGGCGGAGCTCGACCATCTCTCGACCACACGTCGTCGTGAGGTCGCCGCGCGGATCAAGGAAGCGCGCGAGTTTGGTGACATCACTGAGAACGCCGAGTACGACGATGCGAAGAACGAGCAGGCGATGCTCGAGGCGCGGATCGCGGTGCTCGAGGACAAGCTGCGCTCGGCGACAGTCGTCGACGCCTCCGATCTGGGCACGGATGTTGTCCGGGTCGGCTCGATCGTCCACGTCAAGGACGAGGGCGGCAAGTCGAGCAAGTACACGATCGTCGGCTCCGCGGAGGCCAAGCCGGCCGAGGCCAAGCTCTCAAACGAGTCTCCGGTCGGCAAGGCGCTCCTTGGTCGCAAGCGTGGCGAGGAGGTCCAGATCGCCACTCCTCGCGGCGAGCGCAAGCTCAAGATCACCAAGATCGACGTCGGCGCGAAGTAGCCGGAGGTCTGGCGTGGGCGAGGATCCCGCCGACACCTCGGAGCTGCTGCAGGTCCGCAGAGGCAAGCTTGATGCGTTGCGGGCGGCCGGCGTCGACCCGTTCCCGCACCAGTTCGAAGGCGTCGAGCCAGTCGCCGACGTCCGCGCCGCCCACGAGGGGCTCGCGGACGGCGAGGAGACCGACTCGATGCACCGTGTCGCGGGGCGCCTCGCGGCCCGCCGCGGTCAGGGCAAGATGGCGTTCCTCGATCTCGTCGACCGCTCGGGGCGGATCCAGCTCCAGGCGCGTGTCGACGAGCTCGGCAGCGACGGGATGGAGCGGCTGCTGGACCTCGACCTCGGCGACCTACTGGGCGTCGACGGGACCGCTTTCCGCTCCCGGCGCGGCGAGTTGACGCTGCGCATCACGGAGTTCACGCTGCTCGCGAAGTCTTTGCGGCCGCCGCCCGACAAGCACCACGGACTGTCCGACGTCGAGACCCGGTTTCGCCATCGCGAGCTCGATCTGATCGCCAACGAGGAGGCACGGGAGCTGTTCGTGACCCGCGCGCGAGTCGTGTCGGCCGTTCGGCGGTTCCTCGACGATGAGGGCTTCGTCGAGGTCGAAACCCCCGTTTTGCAGCCTCTTTATGGTGGGGCTTCGGCGCGTCCGTTCACCACCCACCACAACGCCCTGAACCGTGACCTGTACCTACGGATCGCGACCGAGCTGTACCTCAAGCGCCTGATCGTCGGAGGGCTGGAGCGTGTCTACGAGCTCGGAAAGGACTTCCGCAACGAGGGCGTCGACACGACCCACAACCCCGAGTTCACGATGCTCGAGTGGTATGAGGCATATGCCGATTACCGCGATATCGCCGACCGCTGCGAGCGGCTGGTGCACCACGTCGCGCAGGCGGTCGGCTACGACGGGCCGATCGACTTCACGCCGCCCTGGCGCCGCGAGACGCTCGCGGGGGCGATCCACGACCGCACCGGGGTCGACATCCTCGCACTGACCGAGCGCCACCAGCTCGCCGATGCGATGCGCTCGCGTGGGCTTGCGGTCGCCGACGACGAAAGCTGGCTCGAGCTGGTCGACGAGCTCGTCTCAAAGCACGTCGAGCCGACGCTGATCGAGCCGACCTTCCTGCTCGACTACCCGGTCGCGCTGTCGCCGCTGGCAAAGGACCACCGCGACACGCGCGGGCTGGTGGAGCGCTTTGAGGCGTTCGTCAGCGGCATGGAGCTCGCGAACGCGTTCACCGAGCTCAACGACCCTGACGAGCAGCGGCGGCGGTTCGCCGCACAGCGCCGCCTGGCCGCCGCGGGCGACGATGAGGCGCAGCCTTACGACGAGGATTACATCGCCGCGCTCGAGCACGGCATGCCCCCGACCGGCGGGATCGGGATTGGGATCGACCGGCTGGTGATGCTGCTGACCGGGAAGCGGTCGATCCGCGAAGTGGTGCTGTTTCCGGCACTGAGGTCATGAGCCGGCGCGCCTGGTGGGCGTTCGCGTTCATGTCGGTCGTCTGGGGCGGCTCCTATCTGCTGATCAAAATCGCGATCAACGGCGGGATGCCGGCCCCGGACGTGGCCTGGTTGCGGGTCGCGATCGCAGCCGCCTTGCTGGTCGCGGTATCGTGGCGCCAGTTCGGCACGTTGCGCGGCAGCTGGGTCTGGATCATCGCCTACGCGGTCGCCGAGATCTCGATCCCGTTCCCGCTGATCGCTGCCGGCGAGGTCCACGTGGCGTCGTCGGTGACGGCGATCATCATCGCATCGGTGCCGCTGATCGTGACCGTGCTGTCGTTGCGGTTCGACCCCTCCGAGCGGCCGACTCGGCTACGGGCGGCGGGCCTGGTGATCGGCTTCACGGGCGTGATCGCGCTGGTCGGGATCGATCTCGCCGGCAACGGGACCGAGCTGCTCGGCGCGTGCGCGATCTTCGTCGGCGCGATCGGCTACGCGATCGGCCCGATGGTCATCAAGCTCGGGATGGGCGGCCTCGATTCGCGGGCCGTAATGGGTGCGAGCCTGCTGGTAGCGATGGTGCTGCTGGCCCCGTTCGCGGCAGTCGACACCCCCACACGGACGCCGACGGTGGGGGCATGGGCGGCGGTCGTGACGCTCGGGGTGTTGTGCACGGCGATCGCGTTCGTCGTTTACACGCTGCTGATCCGCGAGGCCGGCACCAGCCGCGCGACGGTGATCACGTACATCAACCCGCTGGTCGCGGTCGCGCTCGGGGTGACGCTGCTCGGTGAGCGCCCGGGGCCCAGCGCACTGGCCGGATTGCTGCTGATTTTGGCCGGATCTTGGCTTTCGACGGGCGGCAGACTGCCGCGTTCGCGGCGCCGGTCAGCGGCCGGTTCCGAGCACCGAGCGGCGCAGTCTCGCGGCGTGTGAAGTGCGTGTGAAGTGGCGCACATAGCGCAAATCGACGGGCTCGGGTACCGGAGAACGGCTGTTAGACTGAGGCATGGCCCGATAAAGAACCGTTGACACTCATCTGTTTCGGCATTTTGGCCGAAGAGGTGGGTATAGACGGATAGTCGGCATCCCCGAAGCAGGAGCTTCGCGGGTAGACCAGGAAAACTTCGCGACCGACGACCTCGCAAAGACCCGCCAGAGACAGGAAGCACATGTTTGAGCGATTTACAGAGCGAGCCCGCCAGGTGGTCGTCCTGGCTCAGGAAGAGGCGCGGACCCTAAAGCACAACTACATCGGCACGGAGCACATCCTGCTCGGACTCCTGCGCGAGGAGGAGGGGCTTGCTGCTCGAGTGCTCGAGTCGCTGGACATCACCGTCGAGCGCGTCCGGGCTCAGGTTGTCCGGATCGTCGGCTCCGGTGAGGAGGTCACCTCCGGCCAGATTCCGTTCACGCCGCGCGCCAAGAAGGTGCTGGAGCTGGCGCTGCGCGAAGCTCTGAGCCTCGGCCACAACTACATCGGCACCGAGCACATCCTGCTCGGTCTCGTGCGCGAGAACGAGGGTGTCGCGGCCCGCATCCTGCTCGACTTCGATGCCGACTCCGAGAAGATCCGCAATGAGGTGATCCGGATGCTGTCCGGCCCGGGCAGTCGCCAGCGCGGCTCCGGCGCCGGCTCGCAGGGCGCCACCGGCCCCGGCGAGGGCAAGAAGTCTTCCAAGCTGCTGGACCAGTTCGGCCGCAACCTGACCAAGCTCGCCTCCGAGGGCAAGCTCGACCCGGTTGTGGGACGCGAGACTGAAATCGAGCGGATCATGCAGATCCTCTCGCGGCGGACCAAGAACAACCCGGTGCTTGTCGGCGAGCCCGGCGTCGGCAAGACCGCCGTCGTCGAAGGGCTCGCGCAGCGGATCACCAACGCCGACGTTCCCGAGCTCCTGAAGGGCAAGCAGATCTACACGCTCGACCTCGCAGCGCTGGTCGCGGGCTCGAAGTACCGCGGCGAGTTCGAGGAGCGGCTGAAGAAGGTGATGAAGGAGATCACCCAGCGCGGCGACATCATTCTGTTTATCGACGAGCTACACAATCTCGTCGGCGCCGGCGCCGCCGAGGGCGCGATTGACGCCGCTTCGATCCTCAAGCCGGCGCTCGCCCGTGGCGAGCTGCAGACCGTCGGCGCGACGACGCTCGAGGAGTACCGCAAGTACCTGGAGCGCGACTCGGCTCTTGAGCGCCGGTTCCAGAAGATCACGGTTGATCAGCCGTCCACCGAGGAGACCGTGCAGATCCTGAAGGGCCTGCGCGACCGTTACGAGCAGCATCACAAGGTCAACATCACCGACGAGGCGCTCGAGGCGGCCGCCGATCTCGCCGACCGCTACATCTCCGACCGCTTCCTGCCCGACAAGGCGATCGATCTGATCGACGAGGCCGCATCACGGATGCGGATCAAGTCGATGACCTCACCGCCGGTGTACCGCGACCTCGAGGACGAGATCACGGAGACGCGACGCGCCAAGGAGGAGGCGATCGAGAACCAGGAGTTCGAGAAGGCTGCGAGCCTCCGCGATGACGAGCGCCGACTGGTGCAGCGCAAGCGCGAGCTGGCCGAGCAGTGGGAGGCCGGCGAGTCGACCGAGCGCCCGTCGATCGGCGAGGAGGAGATCGCAGACATCGTCTCGATGTGGACCGGGATCCCAGTCTTCAAGCTGACCGAGGCCGAGACCCAGAAGCTGATGCGGATGGAGGAGGAGCTCCACAAGCGAGTGATCGGCCAGCACCCGGCGATCGAGGTCGTCTCAAAGGCGATTCGGCGCTCGCGGGCTGGTCTCAAGGACCCCAAGCGTCCGACCGGCTCGTTCATCTTCCTCGGGCCGTCCGGCGTCGGCAAGACCGAGCTGGCTCGCACGCTGGCCGAGTTCCTGTTCGGCGACGAGGACACGATGGTGCGGATCGACATGTCGGAGTACATGGAGAAGCACGCCGTGTCGAGGCTCGTCGGTTCGCCGCCCGGCTACATCGGCTACGACGAGGGTGGCCAGTTGACCGAGGCAGTCCGCCGCAAGCCCTACAGCGTGCTGCTGCTCGACGAGATCGAGAAGGCGCACCCGGATGTGTTCAACATCCTGCTGCAGATCCTCGAGGACGGCCGGCTGACCGATGCGCAGGGTCGCACGGTCGACTTCCGCCACTGCATCGTGATCATGACCTCGAACATCGGGGCTTCGGAGATCGCGCGCAACACGCCGCTCGGGTTTGCCGTCTCAGATGACGAGACCGGGATCACCTACGACGACATGAAGAACCGGATCATGGGCGAACTGAAGAAGGTCTTCCGGCCCGAGTTCCTGAACCGGATCGACGAGGTGATCGTCTTCCACAAGCTCGCCAAGGACGAGATCAAGGAGATCGTCGAGCTGCTGCTGCGCCGGATCCGCGAGTCGATGGCCGAGCGCGAACTGCACCTCGAGCTGTCTGAGCCGGCCAAGGACCTGCTGGTCGACAAGGGCTGGGATCCGGCGATGGGCGCGCGGCCACTGCGCCGAGCGATCCAGCGCTATATCGAGGATCCGCTCGCCGACTTCGTGCTCCGCTCGCAGGTCCCGTCCGGTTCGACGGTGCTGGTCGAGCCAGGCGCGGCCGCCGACGGCGAGGAAGACGACGTCAAGCTGTCCGTCATCGAGCCGGCGCCGAAGCCGACGCCGGTCGGCGTCGGGGCCGAGGGTGGCTCCAGCAACGACGACGACGACGAGCACGGTACCGAGCCGTCCGATCCGGCCGGTCCGGACGTGCCCTCCGACTCGGAGTAACAGCAACGATTGTGTGACGATTTGCCGAGCCGTCGGGCGCGGGGCGTACGCTCGGCGTCCGATGGCTCGAGCCACGTCCGTTCATGTCTGCTCTGAATGCGGTCACGAGACCGCCCGTTGGGCCGGGCGCTGCCCGGGCTGCGGCGAGTGGAACACGCTCGTCGAGCAGGTCGGGATGCCGCCGCCGGGTGCCGGGCGCGGGAGCAAGCGGCCCGCACGCGCCGCCGCAGTTCGGCCGGTCGCGCTGCGCGAGGTGCGCGCCGATGACCACCGCCGGCTGAGCACCGGGATCGGCGAACTCGACAACGTGCTCGGCGGCGGGATCGTGCCCGGGTCGTTGGTCCTGATCGGCGGCTCTCCGGGGATCGGCAAGTCGACGCTGACGACGATGGTGCTCGCCAACGTGTGCGCCGCGGGCCGCCAGACTCTCTACGTGTCGGCGGAGGAGTCGGCGGCGCAGATCCGGCTGCGGGCCCAACGGCTGCGCGGAGGCGACGCGCTCGCGGTCCCGGTGATCGCGGAGACCGATCTCGAGACCGTGCTCGCGACGCTCGAGCAGGAGCGGCCCGAGGTGTGCGTGATCGACTCGGTGCAGACGCTCCACAGCGCCGAGCTGTCGAGCGCCGCGGGATCCGTCGCGCAGGTCCGCGAGGTCGCCGACGGGATCATGCAGGTCGCCAAACGGCTGCGGATCGCGGTGCTGCTGGTCGGGCACGTGACCAAGGAGGGCGGACTTGCCGGGCCACGCGTGCTCGAGCACCTGGTCGACTGCGTGCTGCAGTTCGAGGGCGAGCGCGAGCGGCCCTATCGCGAGCTGCGCGCGCTGAAGAACCGCTTCGGGTCGACCAACGAGGCGGGCCTGTTCGAGATGCGCCAGGGCGGTCTGGTCGAGGTGCTCGACGCCTCCGCGAGGTTCGTCGCCGAGGCGACCCGCGCTCCCGGGAGCGTCGTGCTGGCGGCGATGGAGGGCTCGCGACCGCTGCTCGTGGAGGTTCAGGCGCTGGTGGCGCCGTCCGAGCTCGAGCAGCCCCGCAGGGTGGTCTCGGGGCTCGACCG
>JBKQJQ010000535.1:0-14257 GCA_052147875.1 Solirubrobacteraceae bacterium
CCGACCAGGGTCGTGGTCGGCGACCGGGACCGGATCGTGCCGCTTGCCGGAGCCCGCGCGCTGACGGGGCAGATCGTGGGCGCCCGGTTGATCGTCGTGGACGGTGCCGGTCATCTGCTCCCCCAACTCCATCCCGCCGACCTGGCCGAGGCGATTCTGGCGGCGCTCGCCTAGGCCGACAGAGGCTAAGCTCGAACCGATGCGCTGCTTGATCGGCAGGGGCGGACTCGCGTTGTCGGCGGCCGTCGCGGCGGCGCTGACCGTGCAGCCGGGCGCCGCGCTCGGCGCGCGTCTCGTGGGTGGGCACGAGCAGCAGTTGGTGGCGCACGCGTTCGACGCCCTGCACTCCAAGCGGGTGATCGTCTCGATCCGGGCTTCGACCGTTTCGCCCTCGTGGGTCGTGGTCAGATCAGTCGCGCCCGAGGCGAGCGGCCGCACGAGCTCGGGCGAGGGCGCCGCGAAGCTGCGCAGCACCTTCTTCCACTTCGCCGGCGGCCACGCGCGGCCCGGCACACCTCCGCATAGGGCGCTCGTCGACCTCGCGGCGCCGTTCGAGGTCGCGGTCATCTACGAGGGCTCTGGCAGGGAGACGGTCAACTACGCGCAGCTGTACAGCAGCGTGTGCGCCGGTGCCGGCGGGTTCATCGACCAGCAGCAGGACACGGTGTCGCCGATGTCGTGGACGGTCCGCTATGTGGTCGAGCTCGACAACCTGATCGAGGCCGTGCAGAGCTCGCAGGGGACGACGATCCTGCCCACGGTAACGTTCGAGGCGTCGGGATCCGCGCTCGATGCGGTTGAGAAGCTGACCCGCAGCTACGTCGACCAAGGGTGCTTCAACAGTCCCCGGAACTTCAGCTGCAGCACTGTCTACCATCTAGCGAGCAACGGCGCCGAGAGCGATCTCGGCTTCGATCCTGGGCTCGGCACCGAGATCGGCATCCCGATGGTGGGTAGAAATACAGGACAGTGTTCACCGGAGGACTACACTGTCGGGCCGTCACTGTGGGACAGCGGTGCGAGCACCGTGGTGGCGCCACGCCTGGGGCTGCTGGGACTGCTCGGCAAGCAGTTGCCCGCCAATCCGTACGCGCCGATCCGCGTCTCGTGGCCGGTCGATTCCGCGCTCGCGCAGGAGGGTTTCCTGGTCAGCCCTTGCGAGGGAATCACCGCTTCTTGTACGGATCAGCTGAAATGGCACGGATCTGTCCAGCTGCAGCCCGTCGGCCGCGGCTGATACAGAACGTAATCAGTCCCTAAAGGTTGGCCTCCTAGACTGCGCGCCCGATGGAAACCATCCCTAAACGCCTCGAACCGGTGGTGGTAGACGAGACGGTGGCTGACGACGCCCCAGTGAACGTCGCCGATGCGCCGGCGGCCGCGATCGACGAACCACTGGTGCGCTCGCGGGCCCGGCGCCGGCCGCGCGCGTTCGAACTGACGGTCACCCGGCAGGACGTGCTCGCGGTGCTCGCGGTGTATTTCGCGACGCGCGTACTGCTGCTGCTCGCCGCTTACCTGCTGAGCGCGTTCGGCCATCACAACTTCCTGCACGAGCTGGCCAACTGGGACGGCCTCTGGTACCGCGAGGTCGCCAACAACGGGTATCTCAACCACCCGTCGTTCCGCCAGACGACGCTCGGCTTCTTCCCGCTCTACCCGCTGACGATCTGGATCGTCGAGCCGGTCTTCACGCTGCTGACTGCGCACGGGGCGATCTGGGCGGCAACCGTCGCCGGGGTCGTGATCTCGATGATCGGCGGCGCGATCACGACGTATCTCGTGTACCGGCTGGCGACCGAATGGTGGGACCGCAAGACTGGCTTCCGCGCCGCGGTCCTGTTCGCCGTGTTCCCCGGCTCGGTCGTCTTCTCGATGGTCTACTCCGAGGGTCTGCTGCTGCCGCTCGCGGCTGGGTGCCTGCTAGCGCTCGGCCATCGGCGCTGGCTGGTTGCCGGGATCCTGGCTGGCTTCGCGACCGCCGTGCAGCCGGTTGCAATCGTGCTCGTCGCGGCCTGCGCGGTCGCCGCGTTCATCGAGTGGCGCCGCAGCGGCTGGCAGCGCCCTGTCCTGCGCCGCGTAATCGTGGCGCCGCTGCTGTCGCTGACCGGAATCTGCGCGTTCGGCGCGTTCCTGTGGGCCTGGACGGGTACGCCGCTGGCCAACTACGAAGCCCAGCACCACGGCTGGAGCGAGAAGACGGACCTGCTGGCGATGCTGCACCTGACGACGCGACTGTTCGCGGAGATCACGCACGAGCACCCCAACACAAGGCCGGTCGACATGAACCTGATCGTCGGCCTGGTGGGCGGAATCCTGCTGATCGGGATGCTGGTGCTCGTCTGGCGCCAGCGCCATCGGATCCCGCCCGCGGCGCTCGTCTGGACGGCCGGGATCAGCTTCCTGGCGCTCACCTCGGAGTACGTGCCGCCGCTACCGAGACTGCTGATCACCGCGTTCCCGGCGCTGATGGTCGTGCCCCTGTACGTGCGCCGCAAGTGGTGGCCGATTCTGCTCTGGACGAACTGCGTGCTGCTCGTGGTGCTGAGCCTGTTCACGTTCTACGGGGTGACGCTGCGGCCCTGACCGCCGAGCGGGCAGGCGCTGGGGCTGACGCGCCGCACCCTCCAACCGCAGAAACGCCAACCGCCGCTCAACCTCGGCGGCGGCGGAGCAGCTGGATGTGGATCGCAGCGGCGTATCCGAGCTGCACGACGCGCGCGTGTCCGAACGCGCGCTCGAGCCTCCCCCGGAGCTGCAGGAACCGTGCCCGGTTGGCCAGCGACTGCGCGGGGCCGTCGGTCTGACCCTCGTGGCTCGAGACGAACCACAGCCGCCGGCAACCGGCGGCGCGGCTCGAGATCTGTGCCGACGACAGGGTGTCGTAGCGCTCGACGTAGGGCTTGACGGAACCCCACGGCGCGATTGGCAGGATCGACCTCGGCGCGCGCCGGTCGGCCAGCCTGCCGGTCCCGATGTAGTACTGAAACGCCATCCGGCCGTCGAGCGGGTAGAAGGCGATGCAGTCTCCAGGCCGTGCGCGAGCCTGGACATACGCGGTCGCCTGCTGCCACGGTTCCGGCGAAACGCCGTAGCTCGGCGCCAGCTGCAGCGCGCGCAGCCCCACGAGCGCCGCCAGCGCGGCGACGGCGGCGAGCCGCGGTACCCGCGGGTGGGTTAGCCCCGCGGCCAGCAGCAGCGCCACCGGTGCGACCGACATCAGCACGTTGCGCGGCTGGAACAGCGGCTGGGCGATCTCTGAGTAGACGAACGTGATCGCGACCGGGACCACGAACCAGGCGAGCGCCACACCCAGGCCCCAGGCTCGCGCGCCACGCCGAAGCAGGACCAGCGCCCAGACCGCGATCGCGATCAGCGCCACAACCGTGATCACCAGCAGCAGAATCGTGGTCGAGGTGCGGTGAAAGCTCGGCTGAAGGCCCGCGGACGTCAGCGCTTCGAGCACCTGCAGCTCGATCTTGTGCGTCGGCCGCGGCACCCAGAACAGCTGCCCAGAGCCGCGCCGCACCGCGAGCACGAACAGCGGCACGCACAGCAGGGCATAGACGGCGACCGAGAACAGGAACGTACGCAGGGCGGGCCGCTGCCGCGACGGCAGCAGCACCAGCAGCTGAGCGGGTATGACCAGCACAGCGACGTAGCTGGAGTACGTCGCGAGCGCCATCAGCACCGCGAAGGCGACCCAGTGCCAGGTCCGCTGATCGTAGGCGGGACTCCGCAGCGTCGTCCGGGTCTGAGTGGCCGTGACGAGCATCAGGAATGCGGCTGATACGAACGCGACCATCAGCGCGTAGCCACGCGCGCTCTGCGCCCAGAACACGAGCGGCAGGCTGACCGCGCACAGGAGGCCGGCCGCAAATGCCGCGCTGCGACTGAACAGCCGTAGCCCGAGCGTGGCGACCACCGCGACCGTCGCCACGTAGGCGATCACCGACGGCAACCGCAGCACCAGCTCGCCGTTACCGAACGCGGCGATCATCACGTGTTCGAGCAGGTAGTAGCCCGACATATTGCCGCCGTCGTGGGCGATTGCCGAGCCGAGCGCCGAGCCGTGCTGCGCGGCGATCGTTGCCGTCGCGCCCTCGTCGAAGCCGAGGCTGCGCCCCGAGAGTTCGATCATGCCGAGCACCGCGGCGACCACGGCCGGAATCCCGATCGCGAGCAGATCGCGGGCCTGCGGCCGGCGGCCGGCGGCGGCGAGGGTGGACGCGCGTGTGACCCGCGCAGCTGAGCCGGTGGCACTCATCAGGTTCCGGCGAGTGCCGACGGAGCCTGGTCGGCCACCCCGGTCCGCGATCCGCGACTCGTGTGCCAGGCGATCACGCCCAGCAGCGCGTACGCACCGAGCACCGCCGGCGACGACTGCACCGGCAGCGCGAGAATCCCGTTCGGCTTGATCAGGAAGACGGCGACGACGGACCCGAGCGCGAGCGCCATCGAGCGCTGCGGCCCCGGGCAGCCGGCCAGCAGCGCCAGCCCCCAGGTGAAGTACCAAGGCCACGCTGCCGGTCCGCCGGCGGCCGCGAACAGCAGCAGCCAACCCAGGTACAGCGCCAGCTTCGGGATTCGCGTGCGATACAGGAGCACGGCGCCAAGCACCGCGGTGATCGCGACGGTAACGGTGCCCAACGCAGACTCGACGCTGTGGAAGCCGACACTCACACCCGCATCTCGCAACAGCGCCGCGACCGTATAGCCGACCGTGGTCGACGGGGTGATCGCCAGATGGACCTTGGCCGGAGTCGAGAACAGCGATGTCGTCAGCCAGCTCAGACCCAGGCCGGTGATCGCGCTGACCGCCGCCAGAACCGCCGCCGCGGCGAGCCCGGCCTCGAGCAGGAATCGCACCCGCTGTGACCAGGTCACCTCGGCGCGCGCCCAGGCGACCATGATGAACACCGCCGCGACGAGCGCCGGCACCTTGACGGTCGCCGCCAGCGCGCAGATCGCGACGCCCAGCACCGGACGGCCCCGTAGCGCGGTCGCCACGCCCGCGACCAGCACGCCGACCATCAGCACGTCGTTGTGCCCGGCCGCGATCAGCTCGAACGCGAGCAGCGGGCTCATGACAGCGAGCCACGTCGCGCGCGCCTGACCGGCGCCGAGCTCACGCGCGAGCAGCGGAACGTAATGCGCCAGCAGCACGACGCCGATCAGCTCGATCCCGCGGATCACGAGCACGCCCGCGACCAGATGGGAGCCCGTCACGCCCACGACGACGCTCACCACGCCGAGGAACAGCGGCCCGTACGGCGCCGTCGTGTGGCGCCAGAACGGCGACACCGCCGCCAGCACCTGCGCGCGACCAAGCCCCGCCAGCGCCGCCGGCGCGGTCCGATACGGGTTGTCGCCCAGGTGCAGGATCGTGCCCTGCGCGAGGTAGCTGTAGACGTCGCGGCTGAACAGAGCTGGCCCGAGCGCGAGCGGCAACAGCCACGCGGCGGCGATGATCCGCAGCGCCCGCGTCTCGTCGCCGCTGACCAGGCGACCCAGCGCCAGCCAGGCGATGCAGAGGACGGCCATCCCGACGTAGACGAGCACGGTCGCGGGGCTGCGCCCGCCCGGAACCCCCGGCGCGTACCACCAGCGCGGGATCGAATCGGATACCGCCGCCGGCCCGGCGAGCGCGGTCAGCAGCGAGCCGGCGAACCCGACGGCCGCCCAGATCCAGACGCTTCCAGATCGCTCGAAGCCTTGCATCGCAGGCCCGAGATGATCGCGGATCGGGCCGCACACGCTGCACATCGGCGGGCAGCGCTAGTGCGCCGAGTCACGGGTTCGCGCACATTAGGTCACGAACTCCATCAGCAGGCCGTCGTGCCACTGGTCGCCGTCAGCGTCGCGCTCGTAGGCATGCATCAGGCCGACCGGCCTGAACCCAGCCTTCTCGTAGGACCTGATCGCCGCGGCGTTGCCAGCCGCCGGATCGATCGTCACCCGGTGGTGACCGCGCTCGGCGATCAGGTGCTCGACCGCTCTCCGCACGGCCTCGGTCCCGATTCCGCGCCCGTGCAGCGCCGGATCGAGGAACAGGTCGATCGATGCGTGGCGGTACCGGGGCTCGAGCTGCTCGTGGAACTCGAGCAGGCCCGCAACCGCTCCGTCCACCTCGATCGTCCAGCGAGTCACGTCGGGCTCATCCCACGGGAACTCAGGGTCGGGCTCTCCCCACCAGCGCCTGACCTCATCCGTGGTGTGGATCCGGGTCAGCTCCGGTGCGTCGTCGGCGACCATCCGGCGCAGCGTGAGCTCGTAATCAGCTGCCATCGGCTCGCTCGAACAGGTGCTCCTCCCAGTCGCCATAGCGGCGGTAGCCAACCTCGGCGTAGATCTTGTTCGAGGTCGGGTTGTCGAGATCCGTGAACAGCGTGCAGCGGCGGGCGCCAGCGGCCAGCGCGCGGCGGCTGACCTCGGCGACAGCCATCCCGGCGTAGCCGTGGCGGCGCTTGTCGGGCGGCGTGTAGACCGGTCCGAGCCGGACGACCCCGGCGACCGCAGGCGCGATTGCGACGAGCGACACGGGGCCGCCGTCGTCCCACACGAACACGCCGCCGGCGTCGAGCCGCGCGTCGACGTTCGCGGCTGCGCGCGCGCCACCAACGGACTCGGCCTCGAGCGCGAACGCGCGCCACCAGTCGATCAGCAACTCGCGCTCCGAGCGATCCGCGGGTCGCAGCCGCCCGGCCGGAGGTCTCGGCGGATCGACCACCGCGTCGAGAGCGTGCATCGCCATCGATCTGGCCGTGCGGGTCGAGCGCCCGGTCAGCGTGCGCCATGAGTCCGCCAGCGCGCGCGCTGTCCCGGGCTCCCCGTTGGCGCCGCTCACGCCAGGGTCCTCGTGCAGCCAGGCGGCCATCAGCTCGCCGGCCGCTGCCGGCTCGAGCTCGGTCGCGATCATCGAGTAGGGAGGCGTGCGCAGCGCGGCGGCGTCGACGGCGCCGCCGGCGCCGGTCCGGTAGGCGAACTGTGGCTGCACGTCGGCGTAGCGCCCCTCCAGCACCGCCAGCAGGATCGTCGCGACGACGTTGTACTCGAGTCGCTCCTCGACCAACGTCCATGCGTGGTCGCGAAACTCAGTGGCGTCCTTGGTGAACACGAACCCCATCGCCGGACTATGTTGCCGATTCAGGGAAGCGGTGCGCCGGCGAGCGCCACGACAATGCCGATCACGGCGGCCGCGACCAGCGTCTGGACGACGCCTTGGCGCAGCACCAAGAGTGCGATCGCGGCGAGCGCCAGCAGCCCGAACTGCCACGCCTCGCTGAGCGCCGCCGTGAGCGTGACCGCGGCGCCGAAGATCGCCCCGATCGCGGCCGGCCCGGCGCCGTCGAGGAATGCCCGCGGGCCGTTGCTCACCCGCAGCTGTTCGAACCGCCGGCCGCCAACGAGGATGAAGCAGAACGATGGTGCGAATGCGACCGCAGCGGCGAGAATCGCGCCGCCGATCCCGTGCGCCGCGTACCCGACCGCGGCGACCGTGGCAACGACCGGGCCGGGCGTGATCTGGCCGAGCGCGACGGCGGCGAGGAACTGTTGGTTCGTCATCCAGTGGTGGACATGGACCGCGTCCCCCTGCATCAGCGGGATGATCACGAAGCCGCCGCCGAATGACAGTGCGCCGACCTTGAACGCGGTCCACGCCAGCGCCCCGAGCCCGCCCGTCGCGACCACCCCGGGCAAGAGCAAACCGATCGCCGTCTGCTCGCGCCGTTGGATGGTCAGCTCGAGCGCGCCGCACGCGAGCAGCACGAGCACCAGGTAGGCACCGATCAGCGCGGCGGAGGCGGCTCCGGCCAGCACGTACGCGAGCCACCGCAGCTCGCTGTGGCCGGCTGCCCGTGCGCGAGCGCGGCTTGGTGAGACGAGGTCGACGGCCGCGCGCACGGCGACCGCCGCGACCGCCGCGCCGGCACCCGCCCCCGCCCCGCGCACCCAGGTCGGCGGCGCGTGGCCGAGCACCGCCCCCGAGACGGCGATGATGATCACGACCGCGGGCACGACGAACCCGAGCCCGCCGACGACCGCCCCGGCGGCGCCCGCGATGCGGTAGGCACACAGGATCGCGAGCTGGGTCGAGGCGGGGCCCGGGAGCAGGCCGCAGGCAGCGTTGGCGTCCTCGAAGGTCCGCGCATCGATCCACTCACGGCGCTTTACGACGAGCTCGCGCAGCAGCGCGATGTGCGCCGGCGGGCCGCCAAAGCCGGTGACGCCGATCCGGGTCCACTCGCGGGCGACGGTCCCGAGTCCGACCCGCGAGTCCGCCGTCACCTCGTCCGAAGGCTTGCGTGCAGCGGGCACTCGGGCAGCTTCGCAGAACGTCCAGCGCGGTATAAGTCGCCCACGGCTATCACCTCGACAGGCGGCGACCGGCTCCCGGTCCTCTGGCAGCTCGAGCTGTCGCATTACAACGAGAAGGTCCGCTGGGCACTCGACCTCAAGCGCATCCCCCACGTGCGCCGGTCACTGCTGCCAGGCGTCCACGTCGCCGTCACCAGCCGGTTGAGCGGCGGCACGGTGCGGACGACCCCGATGCTGACGCTCGACGGCCGCGTGGTCGGAGACTCGACGCGGATCATCCAGCTGCTCGAGCGGCGGTGGCCCGAGCCTGCGCTGTACCCTGCCGACCCGGAGCACCGCGCCCGCGCACTCGAGCTCGAGGAGTTCTTCGACGAACAGCTCGGCCCCCACATCCGCAGGGCGGTGTACTTCGTGCTGCTCGATCACCCCGACGTGGTGATGCCGCTGTTCATGCACGGGCAGCGACTCCCGGCAAGACTGCTGCTGCGGGGCATGTTCCCAATCCTGAAGCCGCTGATGCGCGACCGGATGGAGATCGAGCCGGAGGCTGCCGAGCTGAGCCGCGAGCTGACGTTCGCGGCGATGGATTGCCTCGAACGCGAGCTGGGGCCCAGCGGCTACCTGGTCGGTGACTCGTTCACGATCGCCGATCTAACGGCGGCGGCGCTGTTCTACCCCGTCGTGCTGCCGCCCGAGTTCCCGTACCCGCTGGCGACTGAGGTGCCGCCCGCGGGACGCGAGGTGATCGAGTCACTTGCCGCCAGGCCCGGAGCGCGTTGGGTGGCCGACGTGTATGCGCGTCACCGCCACCCAGCCGCCTGACGATCAGTCGCCCGCCTGCGGGACCTCGCTGGTCTTGACCTCAGGCGGGAACCGCTCGGCGGCTTCCTCGGACAGCGCGATCAGGGCCAGCCCGACGTCGCGCGCGTCGTCGAGCAGCCGGGCGCGCTCGCGCCAGACCGCGTCAGTGTCGTTGTCGATCTCCTGCAGCCGGCGCTTGGCCTCCTCAGTGAGGAGGTTGGCGTTCAGGGCCGCGTCGGCGAGACAGCGGTCGGCCTCCTCCTGCGCTCTGCGAGTCGTCTCGTTCGCCTGCCCATGGGCGACGACCAGGATCGACGCGGTCTGCTCGCCGAGCCGCTCGATCTCATCCGTGATCGAGATCGCCGGCCTACTGTCGCGCAGCTCCCGCAACTCCTGCTCGCGCATCGCGATCTCGCTCTCGAGGGCCGCGACCCGCTCGTCGACCGCCCCCCGGCTGTAGCCGAACGGGCCGATCGGGAGCCGCGAGTCGTTGACGGCAGGCGAAACCTCGGACAGCAGCTCGTCGTGCGGCGCCCGCTCGCTGCCGGCCGGGAGCTGCGGCTGATCGACGGGCCCGCGGTCGAGGCTATGGAGTGCACGGACCACCCGCTCGCGGAAGTCGGCCAGACGCGCGCCGACCGACGGGCTCCCGCCGCTGTCGGCCGGCTCCGCTGTCTGGTAGCCCTCGACCGGCTCGGGAGGGCCGGCGTAGGCGGGATCAACCGCCTCGGGAGAGCCGGCGTAGACGGGATCAACCGGCTCGGGAGGGCCGGCGTAGACGGGATCAACCGCCTCGGGAGGCTCGAACGCCTCCGTCTGCCCCGCGTCGAATGTCTCGGTCGGCCTGCCGAAGTAGCTCATCACCCTGACTCCTTGAACTCGCGAACGGGTGGCCTCTTCGCCGCGTGCTGTTCCATCCCTGTTGGTGCACGAATCGGGTCAGTCCACCTGTCCGCGCCGCGGTCAGCCGGCCGGCGCGCTCAGCCTCGCAGCCGCCGCGCGCGCCAGCGCCGCGTGATGGCGCCCGGCGCCGCCCAGCAGCGCCGTGTCGAGCTGCGCGCGCTTGTAGAGCCAGTGGACGTCGGCCTCCCACGTGAACCCGATCCCGCCGTGTGCCTGGATCGCGCTGGCCGCGACCTCGCGCCCGCCGGCCGCGGCCGCCGCGCCGGCGAGCGCAGCGGCCTCAGCGAGCCGGCTCGGGTCGGCATCCGCGGCCCACGCGGCGAAGTACGCCGTCGAGCGAGCGCTCTCGGTCTGCAGCAGCATCTGCGCGCAGCGGTGAGAGACCGCCTGGAATGACCCGACGGGTACGCCGAACTGCTTGCGGTCCTTGACGTATTCGAGCGTCATCTCGAGCGCCCGCTGACAGAGCCCGACGACCTCGGCCGCGACCGCCGCGGTGACCCGCGCGACCGCGCCGCCGGTGAGCAAATCTCCGTCGCCGATCACGCGCGCAAAGCGCCGTGTCGGATCGATCGTGACAAACGCCTCGGCCTGCGGCTCCTCCACCAGGCGTGCCTGATCGCCATCCACCAACACCACCACCGCCGCCTGCTCGCCATCGGCGACCAGATCGGGCGTGCCGACGCCCCCGGTCAGCTCGCCGGACGCGAGCCCGGGCAACCAACGCTCGCGCTGCTGATCGCTTCCGGTCGCCTGGATCACCGCCGCGACGACTGCCGTCGACATGAACGGCGTCGCCGCGCAGGCGTACCCCAGCTCCTCCAGCAGCACCGCGAGCTCGACTGCGCCCAGGCCCTGGCCTCCGTAGCGCTCGTCGACCGCGATCCCCGGCCAACCCAGCCCAACGATCTCCCTCCACAGCGCATCGTCGTACCGGCCCGCCTCCGCGGCCTCGCGCAGCTTGCTCATCGGCGCGCGCGCGGCCAGCAGCTGGCTAGCGACGTTCTTGATCTCCTTCTGGTCCTCGGTCAGGTCGAAGTCCATCTCAGCGCGCTCTCGGCAGGCCGAGCACGCGCTCGGCGACGATGTTCTTGAGCACCTCCGTCGTCCCTCCTTCGATCGAGTTGCCACGCGCCCGCAGCAGCTCGTAAGCCCACCGCCCGCCGGCCTGGAGCGCCGACGGGCCGAGCAGGTCCGCCGCGAACTGGGTCAGCTGTTGGTTGGTGTCTGACCACATCCATTTGGTCAGCGATCCCTCCGGGCCCGGCTGGCCGTACTTCTCGATCGCCGTCAGGCCGCGGTACGCGGTCAGCCGCAACACCTCGGCCCTCAGATGCAGCTCACCGAGCCGGTCGGCGACGATCGGATCCTCCAACAACCCCCTCCCGGCGGCCTCGTCGATCAATCGGTCGAGCGTCTGGCGCAGCCGCACCTGTAGGAAGAACGCGAGCCCGGCGCGCTCGTTCATCAGCGTCGTCAGCGCCACCTTCCAGCCGTTCCCGGCCCCGCCGAGCACGTTCTCGTCCGGGATCCGCGCGCCGTCGATGAACAGCTCGTTGAACTCGCGCTCGCCGGTGATCTGGCGCAGCGGCCGGACCTGGACTGCGTCCTGCTGCATGTCCATCAGGAAGTACGTCAGCCCCTTATGCTTTGGGACCTCCGGGTCGGTGCGCGCGACCAGCATGCACCAGCGCGAGTACTGCGCACCGCTGGTCCAGACCTTCTGACCGGACACGACCCAGTCGCCGTTGTCCTTGACGGCACGTGTCTTGAGGCTCGCGAGGTCAGATCCGGCGTCCGGCTCCGAGAACCCCTGGCACCAGATCTCCTCGGCGGTCAGGATCGGTGTCAGGTAGCGCTCCTTCTGCTCCGGCGTGCCCCAGGTCATGATCGTCGGTCCGGCGAGCAGCAGACCGAGCACATTCGCGGGCAGTGGCGAGCCCGAGCGCGCGAGCTCCTCGTAGAAGATCGCCGACTCGGTCAGCGTCGCCCCGCGACCGCCGTACTCGACCGGCCAGTGGACGGCCGCCCAGCTGCCCGCGGCGAGGTCGCGCTGGAAGTTGCGGCGCCAGGCGTAATGGGCGTCTTCGTCGCCCTCGGGCTCGGGGCCCGGGTCATAGGCGTCAAACCACGCGCGCAGCTCGTCCCGGAACGCCAGCTCTCGCTCGTTGAAGGTCAAGTCCATGCCCGTCTCCCTGGCCGCCGGCCGTGAGGTTTCGTCAACGTGCCCGCGACGATAACCACTCCGGCGGCTCGGCGAGGCCGTGCGTCAGCTGCTGCCGGTCGGCGCGCGGCGCTCCATGATCCGCTCCGAGTCGACTGCTCGAAAGCCGAAGCGCGCATACAGACCGTGCGCGTCGGAGGTCGCGAGCAGGATCCGCAGCCCGCTCACCTCTGGCTGCGCGAGCACGGTCTCGACGAGCCACACGCCTAGCCCCTTGCCGCGATGCTGCTCGAGCACGAACACGTCGGCGAGCCACGCGAACCTCGCGCGATCCGTCACCACGCGCGCGAACCCGGCCTGTTCGCCGGTCGCCGATCGGAGGCTGAATACGAGTGAGCCGTCGATCACCGCATTGACCTGATCAAGTGTCGCCGACGGCGACCACCAGTAGCTCGTGCGCAGGAAGCGCCATACGGCTTCGCGGTCGACCGACGAACGGTCGGTCGAGATCGTGTAGCCGTCTTCGCGGGCCAGCTCCATCAGGCGACCGCCCCGACCGTCTCGACCGGTCTGACGTCCTCGAGCCGGTCGACCTCAGCCAGCGCCGGGAACAGCAGTCCCCAGGTCAGCGCCAGCGTGACCGTGATCACGCCACCGCCGACGACCGCCGGCACCGTTCCGACCAGGTAGGCCGCGAGCCCAGACTCGAACGCACCGAGCTCATTGGAGGCGCTGATGAACACCATCTCGATCGCATTCACGCGCCCGCGCAGGCGGTTGGGACTGGCGAGCGCGACGATTGTCGAGCGGATGTTCATGCTGTACAGGTCGACGAAGCCGCCGACCGCGAGCGCCAGCAGCGACAGGACGTACATGCGTGAGAGCCCGAACACGATCATGCTGAGGCCGTAGACGCCGACCACGACGAGCAGTGTGCGGCCCGCGCGTCCACCGATTGGACGTCGCGTGATGACCACGGCGGCGACCAGCGCGCCGGCGGCCGGGGCGGCACGGAGGATGCCGAGCCCCGCCGGGCCGACGCCCAGGATCGAACGCGCGAATACCGGCAGCAGCGCCACCGCGCCGCCGAACAGCACCGCCAGCAGGTCGAGCAGGATCGCCCCGAGCAGTACCGGCGTGCGCTTGACGAAGCGCAGCCCCTCGAGCACCCCCTTCAGGCTCGGCTCCTCCTCGTCGCCGTCGACGCCTGCCAACTCCGCCGGCGGGCGCGGATGCATCGCCAGCACGCACGCCGACCCGACCGCGCAGGCGGCCGCCGACAGCGAGTAGACGAGCGCCGGCGAGACCACGTAGAGAAGGCCTCCGATCGCGGGACCGATCACTTGTCCCATCTGGCCTGCTATCGACCGCAGCGTCATCGCGCTCGGCAGCAGCGCCAGGCTGACCAGGGTGGGCGGCATCGCCCGTGCAGCCGGCGTCCCGAGCGCAACCGAGGTCCCGGCGCCCGACGCGAGTGCGAGGTACGGCCACACCTCAGTCGTGCCCGATGAGCTGACGAACGCCAAGCCAACGCCGACGCCGGCGCCGAGGAGCAGGGCGCCCGCGAACACCAGCCGCCGCGGGAAGCGGTCGGCGAGATGTCCGGCGGGCAGCGCCAGCAGGAACAGCGGCACGAACTCCGCCAGGCCGATCCAGCCGAGGTCGAGCGGGCTCCGATGCAGTGCGTAGACCTCCCACCCGATCGCCACCTCGAGCATCTGGAGGCTGATGTTGCTCGAGAGCTGCGCGAGCCACCAGAGG
The DNA here is from genome assembly GCA_052147875.1 of Solirubrobacteraceae bacterium. Classification (GTDB taxonomy): domain Bacteria; phylum Actinomycetota; class Thermoleophilia; order Solirubrobacterales; family Solirubrobacteraceae; genus Palsa-465. Next base: position 13,949 of record JBKQJQ010000535.1, read on the forward strand.
CGGAAGTCGCGTACCTCCAGCGCGGGACCGAGGCGTTTCAAGCGGGTGTGAGAAGCCGAGTCAGGACATTCTCAGCGTAACCACGGTCTGAGCGATGCCGGCCGACCCCGGCCTAGACCGGCGTGCCCGCCTCCTCGCCGGCTTCCTCGGACCTCGTGGCCCGGACCCGATCGGCGTCCCTCGCCGCGGCCGCTGCCTCGGTGCCCTCAATGTTGATGCGGGGCAGGCGCGCGTCGAGCCACTTCGGCAGCCACCAGGTCGCCGGCCCGAGGATCTCGAGCACCGCGGGCAGCATCACACACCGCACGA
>JBKQJQ010000536.1:0-2596 GCA_052147875.1 Solirubrobacteraceae bacterium
GCTGGCGTGGCTGCCTATGTCCGAGCGGGGTTGCCCTGAGCAGCAGCCAGGACATCGACGTCGTGGCTCGTTTTCGGTGGATGCAGAAGTGGATCTCGCCTGTGGGACCACGAGCCCGGCCATCGGCCGCGACCGTGGCCGGCTGATAGCAATCGGTTCGTGGCTGAGATGCGAACCTCGTTGAGTGTCAAGGGGGTGTGCCTGAGCGATACCGGCGAGGTGCTGCTGTGCCGAAACTGGCGCGACGAGTGGGAGCTGCCCGGTGGCCGGCCAGAACCGCAGGAGAGCTTCGAGGACTGCTTGCGCCGCGAGCTTGCCGAGGAAACGGGCTTGGCGGTCGAGGTCTGCGACGCCGTCGATGCCAGCGGCGGCCTGGAGGTGGTTGCGAGGCGATGGGTTCTTATCGTGGCCTACGGGTGCAAGGTGCATGCACACCTGACTCTCGCCGCCAGTCCCGAGCATCAGACGGTGCGATTCTTCGGACCCCGAGAGCTGGCCGAAATCCGTCTACCGCGGGTGTATCGCCAAGCGATCGAGATCTGGCGCGGGCAGGCCGGCACCGACGGTTTGGGCGACCGCGAGCGCGGACAAGCCGGAGTGCTTCGTCAAGGTCTCTCAGAGCTGTGTCTTGCGCTCGAGTTGGCCGACACTGCCGATGAGTTGGCAATGCGCCGCGTCGCGGCCGGGGTCGGCGGAGGACCGTGGGACTACGCCCCGGTCAAGCTCATCGTCGAGGAGGCTGGCGGCCGGTTCACAGACCTTGACGGCAACGACTCCTTCGCCGCGGGAACCGCCTTGGTCAGCAACGGCCTGGTCCACGACGAGGCACTCGCCGTGCTGGAGCGCACTCGAGGATAAGCGTCGAAGCCCGCCACACGGCACCGTCGCTGCGGCAAGCACGCTCGGTGAGGCTGCCGGTCTCCGCCGGGACCGGCAGCCGCGCCGCCGTGATCCCCTGAGGCGTAATCCGGCAACGCCTGGACGCTCGCGGGCGAGTGCTTTCGCGGTCCGGGTGTTCTCCGGCCGGACGAGTGCTCCGGCTTCCCAGGAGTCGCAGCCTCGTCGCGGGTCGACCAGAGTCAGCCGGCGATGTCGTGGAGCGTCTCGGCAACCTGGTCGGGGGCGGAGAACATCGACCAGTGACCGGTCGGGAGTTCACGCAGGTCCCAGTCCGGATCGGCGAAAGGGGCGGCGCGAGGGTCTCGCTGTTCAATCAGCTCTCTAACCGCGGCGACGGTGATCCCGCCTGCCGCGCAGAAGATCACCGCGCGACGCACACCTGGCGGCCGTTCGTGCTCAAGCCGCAGCGGCGAGGTGAAAGTCGCGTAGGGCTGTGGTGTGCCGCATTCCGCTATCGCGGCGAAGTGTTCGTCGGTCAGTCCTGCGGTACTGCCGAACCGCCCCGTCTCGAGCGTCGTGCGGTCGGGGACCGGCCAGCGCCACCCGTCGCCGTCGCTCTCGACGGCGGAGCGCTGAGCCTCGCGTTCCTCGGGGGTCTGTATGTCGCTGATCGCCATGCCGTCGGGAAGCGGCGAGCAGTCCAGGTACACGACGGCGTCAAGTCGCTGCGGCCGGCGATCCGCCGCGCCGGCGACCACGAGGCCGGCGTAGCTGTGGCCGACGAGGACGGCGTCGCTCACGTCCTCGTAGTCGAGGACGCCGAGCACATCGGCGATGTGGGTGTCGAGATCGACGCTCTTATCCGCCAGGTGAACGCGGTCGCCGAGGCCGGTGAGCGTGACCGGATAGACATCGTGGCCGAGTGCACGCAGCTGGCGGGCGACGTCTCTCCATGCCCAGCCTCCCAGACACGCGCCAGGGACCAGCACCAATGGACGGGGACTCATCGAGTAACAGCATTCCAGACTCCCAGGATTCTGAGGCGCCAACGCCGGGGAATGGGTCGGATCGCTTTGTGGCGCTCGATTCGTGCGACCCGACTGGCATCCCTGGTCCGAGCAAAGACCGCGTCTTGGTCGCGACCGCCTTCACGATCGCATTGGCCACCGGCGAGCGTCGGACCAGACGAGCCTTTCGGCGACAACTCGATCGCCAGCCTCTCGGCGACAGCACGGCAGGTTCCAGAAGGTCGCCAACGGGAGCCTCGAGGGGGAGGCTGCAAGGGGCCAGACCTAACCGTCACGCGCGGACACTGCCCCGCGCGTCCGTGCGCGGGATTGGACATCGCGCACGCACATCGGTACATCTGGTTGCGCGAGGGGTCCGTGCCGTCACGACAAAGTTCACGCGCGCGAACCCGATCGCGCTGATCTCATCCATGCGCGATAACAGCTCCTCGCGCGCGATGAACAGATCGCGACCTAAAGGCTCCCGCTGGGCCCAGACGCCACACCCGCGGCCATTGGTCACCCAGCAACGCCCCCCGGACAGCTCCACGTCCAGCACCCCCAACCCCAGGCATACACTCTAAACCAGTGCCGCCGGTGGGGCTCGAACCCACGACCTTCGGATTAAAAGGTGCCTCTTTCCTGGGCTTTTGCCGTAGATGCGAGCGGTTGAGGTCGTCCAAGCGCAGTTAGCGCAGGTCAGAATTGCTGAGTTCGGGACATGTTTCGGGACACGCTTTCCGCGAGCC
>JBKQJQ010000537.1:0-3420 GCA_052147875.1 Solirubrobacteraceae bacterium
GCGGGTGGGCATTGGCGACCGCGACCGAGTGCCCAGCCCAGTCAAGCATCGGCAGGTCATTCGGCATGTCGCCAAACGCGATCACGTCCGCTGCTTCGACCCCGCGCTGCGCGCACAGGCGCGCCAACGTCGAGGCCTTGTTGACCCCATGAGCGCTGATCTCGAGCAGTCCATCGGCCGAGTTGGAATGCGTCAACTCGGCATGTTCGCCGACCGCTGCCCGTGCCCGACCGAGCATCTCGTCGGCGGCAAACCGCTCGTGACTGAACATCAGCTTGATCGGCGGCCACTCGAGCAGCATCCGGACCTCGGCGACGACCGTGCCGGCCGGCACAGGCCAGCGGGGCCTGTAGGCGGGGTCATGACCGAAGCCGCCGGTTCGCTCCACAGCCCACGCACCACCCGGAAAAGTGCGGTCGAGCGCCGCCACGACCGCCATCGCGGATTCCGAGGAGAGCGTCGTCTCGGTCAGCAGCCGGTCGTGGGCGATGTCCCAGACGACGGCGCCGTTGTCGCAGATCGCGAGCGCGCCCGCGCAGATCCCGGCCGCCAGCGGCCGCACCCAGCGCACCGGCCTCGCCGTACAGAGGACGACCACTGCGCCCGCCGCCTCGCACGCCGCCAGCGCGCGGCGGCTGCGCGCACTGGCGCTACCGTTCGAGCGCAGCAGCGTGCCGTCGAGGTCGCAGGCGACCACCTTCGGGAGCATGGTGGTGGATGCTCGCAGACGCGACCTCGCTAGCCTGAATCCGCCGATCACGAGTGCAGACGCCGATCACAAGCGCGGAGCGCCGCTGATCAGCGCAGACCGATGACGACCGCCACCCCCACCCCGACCAAGACGCGATGGCTGCTTCAGGTGCCTGCGGTCGGCGACTTTCACGCGCCGAAGTGGTTCAACCGGCTTCCGACCTGGGCCAGCACCGGCGGCGTACTGGTCTTCCTGATGGCGGTCTCGGCCGTGATCAGAACCCGCTACCTTGGCGGCGCATTCTGGTCAGACGAGGCGATCGCGGTCGGGATCGCCTCGCATCCGCTGAGCGCGATCCCGGGGATCCTGCGCGACGACGGGTCGGCGCCGCTCTATTACCTGGTGCTCCACTTGTGGCTCGACGGGTTCGGCTCGAGCGAGCGCGCCACGCACGCGCTTTCGGTGCTGCTGGGTTTGGCGACGATCCCGCTCGGCATGTGGGCGGGCTGGGCTTTCGGCGGCCGGCGGGGCGGGATTTACGCGGCGGTGCTGTTCGCTGTCAGCGCGTTCCTGACCGAATACGCGACCGAGACACAGGCATGGGAGCTGCTGGCGGTGATCGGGCTGGTCGCGACGGCCAGCTTCCTGCACGCCTTCGTCCACGGCAGGCGCAGGTTCCTGTTCCTGCTCGTGCCCTCCCTGGCGCTGATGCTCTACACGAGCGTCTGGGCGATCTTCTTCTGGGCCGGGATGGCCGCGGCACTGATCCCGATCTACCGCGCCGCCGCGGACCGTCCTCGGATCGTGCGCGACGCGGCGATCTCGTTCGGCGCGGCGCTGGCTCTGTTCCTGCCCTGGGTCCCAACCCTGCTCTACCAGATCGGCCACACGACGAGCCCCTGGGGCTATGCCGACTACGTAGGGGCGACGTTCCCGAGCGACCTGCTGGGCAGTGACCGCGTGGCGGTCGCGCTCGGTGTCGCGGCCGCCGTCGTGATGTTGCCGATGCTCTCCAAGAACACCCGGCGCACGCGCGAGGCGACCGTCATGTGGGCGCTGATCGTGCTGCCGATCGTCGCCGTGGTGCTCGCGCGAGTGACGTCGCTGTTCGCCGCGACGTGGGTGACGCGCTACTTCGCACCGCTGGTCGCTCCGCTGCTTCTGCTGGCGGCGCTGTGCTGCGCCCGCGCCGGGATCCTGGGCCTGATCGCGATCGTGCTGTCGATCGCGTTCGTCGCCAACATCGCTTCGTACTCGCCCAAGTACAAGAGCGACATGCGTGACGTCGCCGGGGTGCTGGCTCCGTACATGCGCCACGGCGATCTGGTTCTGGTCGGCGAGCCCGAGCAGGCGCCGCTGGCCTGGTACTACCTGCCCGGCGGCCTGCGCTATGCGACGACGATCGGTCCGCTCAAGGACCCGTCCTATATGAACTGGGTCAACGCCTATAGCGAGCTCAAGGACTCAAACCCGAAGGCCCAGCTCGACGCGCTCGTCGCGACCCTGAAGCCGGGTCAGCGGCTGCTTTACACGCGTCCGCTGACCGAGGGCGAGAAGGCCTGGAAGTCGGCCTGGGCGCAGCTCGTACGCCGGCGGGCCGCGCAATGGGGGGCCCTGATCTCGACCGACCCGGAGCTGAAACCGATCGCGGGTGCGGTCGCGCCGAACAACTACCTCGGCTCCTGCTGCGTGTCCGACAGCGCCGAGGTCTACACGAAGGTCGGCTGACCGCCCGGCGCTCGATGGCGCCATACGACCAGCCGGTGGCCCAGGTCGAGCGCCTCGAGTCTGCCCAGCTCGCGGTTGTGCGCTCGCCAGGCTCCGCTGTCGAGATCGGCGCGCAACCTTGCGAGCCCCTCATCGACCGCCGCCTCTCCGAGCCGGTCGAACATCGCCATCGTCGCACGCACCCGCTCATCGAGCAGCGCACGGGGGCGGCGCCAGAAGGCGTGCACGAACCCGTCGCAACAGTCGTGGGGTATCGGGATCGCCGTCACCTCGCAGTCGCCGGGCAGCGCGGAGGTGACGCCCTCAAGGTCGCGGAACAGATCGTTGCCGGCTGCGAAGTAGTCGCGGGTCAGCCAGTAGCGCTCCGCGACCGAACGGTCGACGGTCAGCAGCACGACCCGCTCGCGGCTGACACGAACCAGCTCGGCGATTCCCTTCGACGGGTCGTCCCAGTGAAAGTCCGAATAGACCGCGAGCGCCGCATCGAAGCTCGCGTCCGCGAGCGGCAGGCGCTCGGCAAACGCTCCGATGCACGGGGCCGCATCCGAGGATCGCTGGGCACGCATCTCGGCCGACGGCTCGACCGCCAGCACCTCGCGGTCGTCGGGCTCATATGAGCCGGCACCGGCGCCCACATTGACGACCGTCCGCGCGTCGCCGAGCGCCCGGTCGAGCGCGGCGGCGATCCGTGGGTCGGCGCGCCGCTCGCGAGCGTAACCAGGGCCGATCCGGTCGTAGCGCAACACGGTCCTGGAGTGTGCCAGCACCGCTTGGACTGCGTGCGGCGGCTGCGCCCCGCGCCGGTCAAGCGCGCGCTCGACCGGTTCACCGGCATCGTGCTGGGCGGTCTCGGCCTGCGACTTGTGACTGAGCACCGTTGACGCCGATATGCTCGCGGCCATGGAGACCGGCTACCCGATTGCCTACGAGGCCCTCGAGCCGGGCACTCCCGTCTATAGCTCCGACGGCCAGCAGGTCGGCACTGTCGCGCACGTGCTCGC
>JBKQJQ010000538.1:0-6887 GCA_052147875.1 Solirubrobacteraceae bacterium
CCGGTCGCCGCGGCGATGAGCGCCTGCGACGTGTTCATCGCGCCGACCTCGCGCTCGCTCAGCCACACACCGGCCCGCAAGCGGGCGACCGACGCGGGCGCTCGCGGGGCAACGATGCCCGGTGTCACCGAGGACATGCTCGCGCGCGTGATGGCGGTTGACTTCGATCTGATGGCGGGCCGCTCGCGCGCGGTCGCGCAACTGCTCGACGCGTCGACCAGCGCACACCTCACGTGCGCGCGTGGAACTGACTTCACGCTCGATCTGACCGGACGCGCCGGGATGCCCGACGACGGTGACCTGACGAAACCCGGCGCGTTCGGCAACCTGCCCGCCGGCGAGGGGTTCGTCGCGCCGCTGAGCGGCGCCGGGAAGATCGTCGCCGCGAGCCTCGCGCCGCTCGGGATCAGCGACGAGCCCGCGGTGCTGATCGTCGAGGACGGGCGAATCGTGGCGGCCGAGCACGGACTCGGCCCGAAGTACCTCGAGCTGCTGCGCAGGCACGGCGAGCTCGGCGCCAACCTCGCCGAGCTCGGAATCGGGACCAACGACCGGGCGCGGCTGACCGGCAACGTGCTCGAAGACGAGAAGATCCTCGGCACCGCGCACGTCGCGTTCGGAGCCAGCGCCGGGATCGGAGGCACGGTGTCGGTACCGATCCACCTCGACGCCGTCGTCCTCGATGCGTCGCTGACGATCGGCGCCACGCAGGTGCTGGACGCCGGTCGCTACGTGCTGGACTAGCGCCTCGCCCTCATGACCACGCTGCTCGCGTACCCAAACGTGTCGGAGGGACGCGACCGGGGCGCGATCGATCAGATCGCGGCGGCGTTCGGCGACCGGCTGCTCGACGTCCACTCCGACCCCGACCACAACCGCAGCGCCTACACGTTGGCCGGCGAGCCCGGAGAGCTCGCGCGGGCGGTCGCCGCCGGCGCCGGTCGAGCGCTCGAGCTGCTTGCGATCGATACCCACGATGGCGTCCATCCTCGCGTCGGCGTCGTCGACGTCGCGGCGATCGTCTACCTGTCTGACGAGGATCGCGGTGCCGCGTGCGCGGAGGCGCTGGTGCTAGCCGACCTGCTCGCCGACATGCTCGAGCTGCCCGTGTTCCTGTACGGAGCACTCGGCGGCGGCCGTACGCGCGCGCAGCTTCGCAAGGGCGGCCCAGCGGAGCTCGGGCGCCGGATCGAGGCCGGCGAGCTGAAGCCCGACTTCGGACCGCAGCACATGCACCCCAGCGCCGGCGCGACGCTCGTCGCCGCGCGGCCACCGCTGGTCGCCTTCAACGTCGAGCTCGCGCCACCGGCGACGGTCGACGACGCAAGAGCGATCGCGGCCCTGATCCGGGAGGGCGGAGACGAAGGCCTTCCCGGGCTCCGGGCGATCGGGCTGTGGCTTGAAACTCAGCAGGTCGCGCAGGTCTCGACCAACGTCGAGGACCACCGCGCAACGCCGCTCAGCGCGATCGTCGCTGCGATCACGCGACACGCCCCGCTGACTGGCGCGGAGCTCGTCGGCCTGGCGCCCAAAGCTGCTTTCGATGGCTTTCCCGCCGACCTGAAGCTGCGCGGCTACCAGACGATCGAAGATGCGCTGGCTCGCCTCGCCAACACCGCGTAAGCTGCATCTTGCAATGGCACAGACGAAGCGAAAGCGCCGGACCAAGCATCGCGGAAACGCCGCCGGAACGATCGAGGCCCGCGGACGCACCGGCCGCCCACCCACTCCCGAGGAGCGCAAGAAGCAGCAGCGCTCAGACGCGCGCGCCAAGCGCTTGGACAAGCCGCCGACCTGGCGCAGCGCGATCAACCGTGCCGCGCTCGCGTCTGCGTTCATGTTTCTGTTCCTGTTGCTGACCGACCACGGCCAGGTGGTCCCGGCGCTGATCTTCGGCGTGTTCGCGTTCGCGCTCTACGTGCCGTCCGGGTTCTACCTCGAGTCCTACCTGTGGCGACGGCGAATGCGCAAGAAGGCGGCCTCGAAATGATCGACGTGCGGATGTTCACGGTCGGTCCAGTGCAGGAGAACACCTACATCGCGCGCGTCAAGGACTCGGAAAGCGCGGTGATCTTCGACCCCGGCGACGAGGCGCCGCGGCTGTTGGAGGCGCTCGCAGCGTTGGAGATCTCCAAGCTGGAGGCCATCCTGCTCACCCACACCCACTTCGACCACGTCGGTGCCGTCGCGCCGGTCGCGCGCGCGACGGGTGCGCCGGTCTACTGCCCTGAGCTCGAGACCGAGGTGCTGGCCAACGTCATGGAGTACGTGCCGTGGCCAGGGATCGGACCGTACGAGAGCTACGACGCCGACCACACGGTCAAGGGCGGCGAGCGGCTGTCGCTCGCCGGGCTCGAGTTCGAGGTCAGCTTCACGCCCGGGCACAGCCCCGGACACGTCAGCTATGCGCTGCCGGACGAGGGTGCTCTGTTCTCCGGCGACGTGCTCTTCCAGGGCTCGGTCGGTCGCGTCGACCTACCCGGCGGGGACTGGCCGACGCTGCTGGCCTCGATCGACGGCCTGATCAACGTCTATCCGCCCGAGACGACCGTCTACCCGGGCCATATGGGGATCACCACGCTCGGCAAAGAGCGCGAGACCAATCCGTTCCTGCGCGAGCTCGCGCACCACAGCTAACCGCCCAGGTCACTGCCATGAGCGTGATCCAGGCCCCCAGAGGCACGTTCGATGTGCTCCCCGCCGATTCGGCGCGTCGCGCCGTGCTGCAGGACCACTCCGAGCGGATCCTCGGCGCCGCCGGCTACGGGCGGATCGAGACGCCGACCTTCGAGGCGACTGAGCTCTTCGCGCGCGGGGTCGGCGAGGCGACTGACATCGTCCAGAAGGAGATGTACACGTTCGACGACGGCGGCGGACGCTCGATGACGCTGCGTCCGGAGGGAACGGCGCCGGTCTGCCGCGCCTACCTCGAGCACGGCATGCGCAAGCTGCCGCAGCCGGTCAAGCTCTGGTACCTGTCGAGCTTCTTCCGCGCCGAAGCGCCGCAGCGCGGGCGCTACCGGCAGTTCTGGCAGGTGGGCGCCGAGGTGATCGGCGCGGCCGGGCCTGAGACGGACGCCGAGCTGATCCTGCTGCTGGCCGAGCTGCTGGAAGAGATGGGTATCGCGCGCACGAGACTCCGGCTGTCGAGCCTCGGCACGCTGCAGACGCGCGCCGAGTACCGCGAGGAGCTGACCGCCTACCTGCGCGCGCACGAGGACGAACTGGCGCCCGAGGTCGTCGCGCGGATCGACCTGAACCCGATGCGCGCGTTCGATGCCAGCGATCGAACGACGAAGCGGACGATGGCGAACGCCCCGACGCTGCTGGATCGGCTTGCCGACGACGACGCCTCGCATTTCGCGCAGGTACGCGAGCTGCTCGACGACGCCGAACAGCCGTACGAGCTCGACCCGACGCTGGTGCGCGGGCTCGACTACTACACGCGGACCGTGTTCGAGTTCACTTCCGACGCGCTCGGCGCGCAGTCGGGAGTCGGCGGCGGCGGGCGTTACGACGGCCTGATTGAGATGCTCGGCGGGCAGCCGACGCCGGCCTCCGGTTGGGCGGCCGGGATCGAGCGGATCCTGCTGGCAGCGCCCGAACCGCCGCTCGCGCCGCCCCGGGTCGACCTGTTCGTCGCGCTTGCGACCTCCGACGCCGGCCGCGTGGCGTTCAACCTCGCCCGCGAAGCGCGTCGCGGAGGCCTGAGTGCGCAGCTCGAGCTCACCGGCCGGTCGCTCAAGGGCCAGCTCAGGCACGCAGATCGGATCGGCGCCCGCTACGTTGCGATCATCGGTTCCGAGCCCCAGATCAGTCTCAGGGAGATGGAGTCCGGCGAGCAGACCGAGCTCGAGCCCCGGACAGTGATTCCGGCGATCCTGCGCGGGAACCGCCTCGTATGACGACCAGCACCGGCACCACCAGCCCGATGAAGCGCAGCCCGACGCCCAACCGCTACCGCGACAGCTGGGCGGGCGAGCTCGACGCCGGGCGGGCCGGCACGCAGGCGCGCGTCTCGGGCTGGGTTCATCGCCGCCGCGATCACGGTGGGCTGATTTTCATCGACCTGCGGGAGCGCTCCGGGATCGTGCAGCTCGTATTTCATCCCGAAAGCGCGCCCGAGGCGCACGGCAAGGCTCATTCGCTGCGCGCCGAGGACGTGATCACCGCCGCCGGGACGGTCAACCGCCGCGCGCCGGAGAACGTCAACCCGAACCTCGCGACCGGCGAGATCGAGCTCGCGGTCGACGAGCTTGAGCTGCTGGCCGACGCGGAGACGCCCCCGTTCCCGGTCGACGAGGACATCAACGTCGACGAGAACCTGCGCCTGCGGCACCGGTCGCTGGATCTGCGGCGGGCGCCGCTCCAGGAGGCGATCGCGGTTCGGCACCGTGCGGTGCAGACGATCCGCGAGGTGCTTGACGAGCATGACTTCCTCGAGATCGAGACCCCGTTTCTGACCCGCTCGACGCCCGAGGGAGCGCGCGACTTCTTGGTTCCCGCACGCGTCGCGCCAGGTTCCTTCTACGCGCTCCCGCAATCGCCGCAGCTGTTCAAGCAGCTGCTGATGATCGGCGGCTTCGAGCGCTACTACCAGATCGTCCGCTGCTTCCGCGATGAGGACTCGCGCGCCGATCGGATGACCGAGTTCACCCAGCTCGACATGGAGCTGGCGTTCGTCGACGAGGAAGACGTCTACGAGATCACCGAGGCCGTGATGTGGGCGGTCTTCGAGCGCGCTGGGCTGGACGTCGCGGCACCCCCATGGCCGCGAATGACCTACGCCGAGGCGATGGCGCGGTTCGGGTCCGACCGTCCCGACACGCGCTTCGGGCTCGAGCTCGCAGACCTTGGCTCAGAGCTGGAGCGGACTGAGTTCAAGGTGTTCGCCGACGCGCTCAACGGCGACGGTGTCGTCAGGGGTATCAACGCCGGCACGCGTGAGCTGCCGCGCTCGGAGCTCGACGCGCTGACCGAGCTTTCCAAGCAGCACGGTGCCAAGGGACTTGTGTGGGCGTTCGTCCAACAGCAGGAGCCCGGCTGGCGCTCGCCGATCGCCAAATTCCTCACCGCGGCTGAGATCGCCGCTGTCACGAGTCGGCTGCAGGGCAAGCCCGGCGACCTGCTGCTGCTCGTCGCCGACCTGCCGCAGACCACCGCGCAGGTGCTCGGTGCGCTCCGGCTCGAGCTCGCGCGCCGATTCGAGCTCGTGCCCGCCGGGCCGCACGAGATCCTGTGGGTCGTGCAGTTTCCGATGTTCGCGTGGCGGCCCGAGGAGCAGCGCTGGGATGCCGAGCATCACCCATTCACCGCCCCTGCGACCGCCGCAGGCGTGGCCGCGACCGCCGGGGATCTAAATGATCCGAGTCGGCTGCTGTCGCGCTCCTACGACCTGGTGTTCGACGGTGTCGAGCTCGGGGGTGGCTCGATCCGTAACCACCGGACCGACGTACAGGAAAGGATCTTCGAGCTGATCGGGATCGATCAGCGCGAGGCCGAGGCGCGGTTCGGCTTCCTGCTCGATGCACTGCGGTACGGCGCGCCGCCGCACGGAGGGATCGCGTTCGGTCTCGACCGGCTGGTGGCGCTGCTCGCGGGTCGGGAGAACATCCGCGAGACGGTCGCGTTCCCGAAGGCGACCAGCGGCGCCGATCCGCTGACCGGTGCCCCGGCGCCGGTGGATGCGGTCCAGATGCGCGAACTCGGACTGCGGCTAGCGTGAGATCGACATGGACGCGCTCGCCTTTGAGCACCACCTGACGTCACCCCAGGGATTGGCTCGCACGGTCCCCGACGGCGCCACCGTGACCGCCGGCGGCGGTGCCTGCTGCGACCAGATCAGCTTCTCGCTCAGCGTCGGCGGCGACCTCGTCCGCGACGCGGGCTTCGTCGCCAGCGGATGCGGCGCAGCAACAGCGGCTGGGAGCGCCGCGGTGACGCTCGTCCGCGGCGCGCGCGTCCTCGAGGCGGCCCTGATTGGGCCACAGCAGATCGCCGCTGAGCTCGGCGGCCTCAGCCCAGGCAAGCTGCACGCGGCCGAGCTGGCGTCCGACGCGCTGGCGCGCGCGCTCGGGACCGCGGTCCGCGGACGCGGGAATCTCGCTCAGCCGCCCGGCGGCCGGACGCTGGTCGCGATGAGCGGCGGCGTCGACAGCGCCGTCGCCGCCCACCTGGTCGCCGCCGAGGGCGATGCGGTCGCGGTCACGCTCGAGCTGTGGGCGGACTCCGAGAACGACGCGGAGCGCAGCTGCTGCTCGGCGTCGGCCGTCGCCCGGGCGCGGGCGCTGGCGCATTCGATCGGCCTCGCGCACTTCACGGTCGACCTGCGCGACGAGTTCAGGGCCGGCGTCGTCGAACCGTTCATCGCCGGCTACGCGAACGGCGAGACTCCCAATCCGTGCGTCGGCTGCAACGGCCACGTGCGGCTCGACGCGATGCTGGAACTCGGCGAGCGGTTGGGGGCGGAGAAGCTCGCGACCGGCCACTACGCCCGCCTGGCGGAGACCGGCGATCAGCGCGGGCCGCTGCTGAGGACAGCCGCCGACCCGGCCAAGGACCAGACCTACATGCTCGCGGCGCTGGCACCGGCGTCGCTGTCCCGGATGCGGTTTCCGCTCGGCGGGCTGCACAAGCCGCAGGTGCGCGAACTCGCCGCGGCCGCCGGCCTGCCGGTCGCCGCCAAGGCCGATTCACAGGACCTCTGCTTCTTGGCCGGTACCACCCGGGCGCGCTTCATGGCTCGCCACGCCGGCCTCGACGACCGGCAGGGGACGATCGTCGCGACCGACGGCACGGTGCTGGCTGGTCACCTCGGGCAGCACCGGTTCACGGTCGGCCAGCGGCGCGGGATCGGGGTCAGTCGCGGCGAGCCGCTGTACGTGCTC
>JBKQJQ010000539.1:0-3578 GCA_052147875.1 Solirubrobacteraceae bacterium
TCCCCGTGCCGCCGCCCTCGCCCGCGGTGACGAACACCATGTCCGCGCCCTTCAGCGTCTCCTTGATGTCGTCGCGCGACTCAGACGCCGCCCCGAGGCCCACGTCCGGGTCGGCGCCGGCCCCGAGACCCTTCGTCGAGTCGTGGCCGATGTTCAGCTTGATGTCGGCGTCGCACATCGCGAGCGCCTGCGCGTCCGTGTTGCAGGCGATGAATTCGACGCCCCGCAGTCCGGCGTCGACCATCCGGTTGACGGCGTTGGTGCCGCCACCGCCGACGCCGACGACCTTGATGACTGCCAGATAGCTTCCGCTTTCCATGAGATCCTGTCCGACCCTCGATGTAGGCTTGAGTGTTTAAAGCCGACCTGCGTGGTGCAGGAAGTTTGTCACGTTATGGCCTCGCGTTAGGAGAAGTCAACGCGCCCGACTGCGACGCAACGATCGTTGCAGAAGCAGGAACTCTCGACAACTGCCCGAGACTGGCGTCTCGCGGCTAGTAAGTCTCAAGTAGAGGTTTAGCCTCCGGACGAGGCGGAGGTCGAGCCGTTCGCCGCGCCCGCGATCGAGCCACCGGAACCGCTCGTCCCCGTCGTCGGGGCGCTCGAACCGCTCGCACTCGTATCAGGCCCGGCACCGGCCGCCGGCCGGTCGGGGTCCGTCACGTCGATGTAGACCGCGCCCGCCGACCCGGAGCTTGCGAGCACCGCCGTCGCCGCCGCCCACTTCGCACCGAGCTGGCTGGGATCGCCGAAGTAGACGCTCGGGCCGTTGCGCAGCTCGGCAACGAGCCCGTGCGCCGAGCCGTCGCTGACGCCGCTGATCCGAGCCAGCAGCTGATACGGGGCGGCCCCCAGTAGCTGCACCTCGTTGAGCGGGTAACCGGTCAGCTGCCGGCCCCCGGGCGGGACCCGGAGCGGGATCGGCGGCAGCGACGTCGACGGCGAGACATCGTGCAACAGCGTCCCGTCGGCGGCCACCTCGACCCGACGGCCGGCCTCGACCACGACCGCGACCGGCACCTGCTCGACCACCCGGATCACCATCCCGTGCGGAAACTGGGTGCGGACCTCGATGCGCTTTACATCCGGGTACGGCTCGACAGCGGTCCGCAGCTGCCCGATATTGACATCGAGCGTCGTCATGTTGCGGGCGGCCGTCGTCAGCGCCGCGCGGATCTGCCGCGCATCGGGGCCGCTGACGCCCGAGATGCGGACCTTGCGCACGGAGACCAGCGACGAGTCGCGCAGCCAGAAGTAGCCCGCGGCCAGCACGATCGCGACGCCGACGACCGCCAAGAGCAGCCATCTCACCCACCGCCGGCGGGCGATCGCGCTCAGCCGCCCCGGACGGCGCTCGGCCTGCAGTGGTCTCCCCCGGCTCGCCCGCGTCCCAGCGCTCACGACCGCCCCCAGTCACTGGGAAGCGCTACCGGCCCCAGCGCCTGCACCTCGGGTTCGAGCTCGATCCCGAACCGCTCCTGGACCCGCCGCCTGCCCGCGGCCATCAGGGCGACCACGTCGGCGGTGCTGGCGCCGCCGAGGTTCTCGACGAAGTTCGCGTGCTTATCCGAGAATCCGGCGCCGCCGACGCGCAGCCCCTGACATCCGGCCGCCTCCAGCAGCTGGCCGGCGCTGCGGCCCTCGGCGCGTGGATCGGCCGGATTCTTGAACGTCGAGCCAAACGTCTTGATCCCCGATGGCTGCGCCTCCTTGCGCCGGCGCCGCATGTCGGCCAGCGTGCGCTTGACGTCCTCGCTTGCGGCCTTGCTGAGCGCGAACGACGCCCGCGCCACCACCTCGCCGGGGGCCAGGCTTGACCGCCGGTAGGCGAAGCCGAGCTGATCCGGCGTGCGCCGCTCGGTTCCGGCCGCGCTGACGACGTCGACCCAGTCGAGCGCGCGAGCCAGCTCACCGCCGTAGGCGTTGGCGTTCATCCGCACGGCGCCGCCGACCGTGCCCGGAATGTTGACGCCGAACTCGATCCCGCTCAGCCCCGCGCGCGCGGCCTGCGCCGAGACCGAGGGCAGGCGGGCGCCGCCTCCACAGTTGATCCGCGTGCCATCCAGTTCGATCTCGCTCAGTTCGCGATCAAGTTTCAACACCAGACCACGGACGCCTTCGTCCGCTACCAGCAGGTTCGACCCCGAACCGACGACACCTACCTCGATCTCCGCGCCGCCCGCCCAGGCGAGGATCCGCTCGAGCTCCTCGATCGTGCCCGGACGGGCGAACAGCTCGGCATCGCCGCCGGTGCGGATCGTCGTCAGCCGCGCAAGCGGGTAGTCCCGTTCGACGCCATCGGGGAGCGCATTCATGCAGCAGGCAGCGTAGAAGGAGGGGCGGCGGGCGCTGTCAGACGACCAGCGAGCGCGCCAGCGAGTCGATGTCGCCGGCACCCATGACCAGGCAGACGTCACCGTCGCGAAGCACGGCGTCCAGGAGCGCCCGGGCCTGGTCGAAGCCCGGCATCCAGGCCACCGGTCGGCCCACGGCCGCGTCCGCTGCGGCGACGGCGACCAGGTAGCCGTCGACGCCGGGGAAGTCGGCCGCGTTCTCGCGCGCCGGATAGATCGGTAAGACGACAATCGAGTCCGCGCCGGCGAGCGCCGCGCCGAACTCGCGCGCCAGCGCACGCGTGCGCGAATAGAGGTGCGGCTGAAAGACCGCCACCAGCCGGGTTGGCGCGAGCGTCCGGACGCCGGCGATCGCGGCCGCGACCTTGGTCGGGTTGTGCGAGTAGTCGTCGTAGACCAGCGCGCCCGCCCGCGAGGCACCAAGCAGCTCCAGGCGCCGGCGAGCGCCCCTGAAATCGGCCAGCGCAGCCGCGGCGCGGCGCGGATCCGCCCCGGCCAGCGCGCACGCGGTCAGCGCGCCGGCGGCGTTGACCGCGTTGTGGGCGCCGGGAACCGACAGCCGCACCTCGATCTCGTGCCACTGAAAGCGTGACCCTTCCGGCCCGAGCTGCGGTTGCGGCGCGTCGAACGGCACGCCGCCGCCGGGGCACAGCGCGCGCAGCCGCGGCCTGTCCCAGACGACGGCGTGTTGCGCGCCCGCGCGAGCCATGAATTCGGCCAGCGTCCGCTCGAGGTCGAGCAGCGACGTGTAGGTCGCGTGGTGGTCGAGCTCGGCGTTCGTCAGCACGGCGATCTCGGGGTCGAGCTTCAGCAGCGAGCGGTCGGACTCGTCCGCCTCGACCACGATCCAATCGCCGCTCCCCCAGCCGGCGTTCGAGCCGGTGCAGCGAAGCTCGCCGCCGACGACGTACGAGGGATCGAGACCGGCACCGGCCAGCGCGTGCACGGCCATCGCGGCGGTCGTCGTCTTGCCGTGCGTCCCAGTGACCGCGAGGCACCGCCGCAGCGAGGCGATCTCGGCCAGCAGGTCGGCGCGATGCAGCTCACGCCCGGCGACGCCGCGCTCAGGGTTGTCGGCCCCGATCGCGCTCGAGTAGACCACCTCGGCACCGCCCGGGACGTTCTCGCGTGCGTGTCCGAAGCTTGGCTCGATCCCGTTTGCGACCAGGCGCGCCGTGTACGAGGACGGCGCCCGGTCCGATCCCGTCACGTCGGCGCCGAGCG
>JBKQJQ010000540.1:0-4583 GCA_052147875.1 Solirubrobacteraceae bacterium
CGCTGCGGGTTTTCCGCAGCGGCCGAGCTGTGAGCAGAGGGAGGCTGAGCTGCTTCGGAATCTTGGATGCAGGACGCCGGCGCTAGGCCGGGGTGCCTCGAAGCGGTGCCCGTGGGGGATCGTCATCCGCCAGGCCGCGATCGCTGCCGGCTGCAGCTCGCTGATGGGCGTGTTCCCGAACGCGGCGGTGGCTTTGCTCAGCAGCCAGCGGAGCTTGTCGACCGTCTCGGGCTCGGTGTCATGCTGGGCGAGGTAGATCTCTACGAGCTCACTCAGCGTGGGTTTCTGAGCGAGCCCCTGTTCCTGCCGGGCGCGCTCGAGCGCGCGGTTGAGTGCCTGCTCGGCGGCTTCCTCGGTCGGGAAGCCGGTTCGTTGCACGCGCTTTGAGTTGCGGCCGCCGAGCCGATACCTGTACGCCCAGTTCGAGGCGCCTTTTGCGAACACCTGTCCGTGCTGTATTGCTGACCTCCAGGTCGCTGTTGGAGCTGGGATATCAGCGCGGGTCAGGGGTCGTCGAGGGCGATCAGTCGCGGCAGCGGTCACCTCCGGATCTCGTAACAGCCGGCCATTGCGCTATCTACGCATCGCCTCCCATTTTCCACTGCCGCTGGGCTGGACCCGTCAGCGGGCGCGCTGGCGTTCGCGCCGTCGCACCCCGCACACAGACACAGGCGAAAGCGGCCGCCCGAATGGGTCGATGAACAGCGTGACGGGCCCGGCCTGCGGGGGGACCGCGCCTTCGAGAGACGTGATGGAGTAGGTGAGCTCCCCGTTCTCCAACCGGGGGTCCTTGATCACGACGACCGCGTCCTCGGGGACGTTATCGCCCGGCTGGAGGAACGCGAGCACAGCGTTTGGGGGGTCCTCCTCGAAGCTGTTGTCTCCCTCGGCCCAGAGCTCGACGAAGTCTGCTGTGGCCATGTGCCCGACGATCCGCTGCGGCCGATCCGAGAAGTACAACGTCGACGGCGTGACCTCGTTCAACGTGAGAGTCGACCCATCGCTCGTGATCCCCTGTGCGGTCTGCACGAACATCGACTGCTCGGTCTCGAGCTCCTCGATCATCTGCTGGTCGATCATCTGATTTTCCTCCGACTTGGTTAGTGGGTTTGAGGCAAACGTGACGGGACGGCCGGAGTCCAAAGCGCTACTTCATGTGAACGTGGCGTCCTAAGCTCGCGCGACCACCGTTTGACGCCAGAGCGGGTCCGCGTCTCGGACGGGTGCTGCGTCATCTCTTCGACTGGTGCCGCACTCGGATCTTTCGATGAAGAACGGGCCCGAAGTCCTTGGTGAGACATGCTGCCTGTGCGGTCAGGCATCTATGCTCTTGCGGCTGCGGCGGGTGTTGGGGCTATGAGGGCACCGATGATCCATAGGAGCGGGAAGAGAAACCCGATCCAGAACATCCAGTAGTGCCCTTTGCGGAATGTCGCCAGCCCCAGGAAGATCCAGCACACTATGTATACGATGCCGGCCAGAATCCAGAGAAATGTCATCGTTTCAGGTCCCTTCGATGTCGTACCGGGGTTGTCGTCGTTGACCCCGGCTGGGTGGGTATGGGCTTGCGCGTAAGCCTCGGCGTTTCTCGGTGTCGAGTGGGGTGAGGCTGTGCAGTGAGTTCGAGGCTGGCGATCGGCGTGAGTAGCCCGGAAATGTGATTGGTCGATGATCGGCCTGGTGATGTCCGTCTCACCGTCATGGGCGCGGACCGTGATCTCGTCGAACGCGGAGGGTGATGCGGTCCCAGTTGTCCGGCGACGACGAGGCGGCAGCGAGCTGACAGTCGAGCATCAGCATCGCTGAGTGTGGCGGCCATGTGGTCGTGCTGGCGGAGGATCACCCGGGTGATTCAGTGAGATCAATCGACCGAACGCTCACGCCACTGGCACCGATGTCGACGGCGCAGTAGGACGGAAGGGTCGCATTTCTTCGCGGCCGGGGCCGACAACGCCGCAGGTGGACTCGGGGACCTCGTTCCAAACGCCGGCGACGTCGCCGAGGGGTTCGGAGACGATAAGTCGCGCGTCGTCTGAGAATTGTTGGAGGTCTTCTCGGTCAGGGTAGAGCTTGCGGAGTGTGGGGACGTCGGTGGTGTAGAACAGGGAACGCGATTTCCGCTCGCTGGAGTACCGGAACGCCCAGATGCTCTCGCCATCGGTGGTCGCGACGGTGCCCTGGAAGGGATGCGGAACTCCGTGGCGTTCGGCGACGTCTTCAACGAGCCCGATCGCCTGCGCGACGGCGGCCGGAGGGTCGTCCTCGAGCCCGAAGGTCAGCGCGAGAAAGAACAGCACCTCGGTGTCGGCCTGACCCCTGATCCCCGGATAGAGCGAGGGGTCGACGGCGAGGACGAGATCACGCTTGATCGTGCCGAACTCGTTGATGTAGCCGTTGTGCATGAACAGCCAATGGTCGGGACGAAACGGGCGTCGGGAAGCGGTTTTCAGCGCGACATTCAGAGCCCGTGTTGCCGTGTTGCCGTGTTGCCGGTCGCCTCACGGCTCAGCCCTCTCGGTCTGCATGGCCGAGGCGCCGGATAGGCGCCGCTGAGATGGTGATCGCCCCATCATTCATACCAAGGTCTCGGGTGTCGCGACTGAGGAACTCACAGATCCAGGAATGCCCCCAAATCAAACCCCACGCCGTCATCCGCGACGCGCACCACAAGCGTCCCGTGGTCGTGCTGGCACCGGAGCGTCACGCGCGCCTCGCTACGAGCGTTTTTTGCGACGTTATGGATCGCCTCCAGACACGAGAAGTACACGGCCACCTCGGCTTCCTCGGTGCTGCGCGGCGCAGTCCCTTCCACGCTCACGACCACCGATGCCTGCAGCGCCTGCGCGCGCACCGCTTCTAGGACGCCGAACGCCGCGAGCGGCGAGGGGTAGATGCCGTGGGCGATCTCGCCCACGAAGTGGAGCGCCGCTTCGGTGCGAGCAACCAGCTCGGATAGCGTGGCAGCTAGCGCAGGCGGGGTGCTGGGATCCTGTTCGGCGAGCGTGAGCTTGACGATCAGCGCGACGAGTTCGCCCTGGACGCCGTCGTGCGGTCGCGCCGAGCCGCCGGCGCTCGCCCTCGCGGAGGCGCTCGGCCTCCTCGAGCCCGCTCAATCACCCGGGTGATCCTCCACCCGCCCCGCCAAACCGCGGCCATCCTCAGGCAAGGTAAGGGGCAGCGCGGTCTTCTACCGCGAAATCCCCCAGCGATCTCAAGGAGGGCAAACCGTCTGATCGATCCGTCCGCTCGGTCGCTGATCCTCGGAGATGGCCGACTCCCTGTCGGGCGGTTTGCCACTCGCCATCGCTCGCGCTGGGATGCGCTCGCGCACTCGATCGAGTAAAGCCGCTCGGCGGCCACAAACGCAGCCGTCGCTCGGCGCGGGTTCGTGGCCGCCAACCGCTGCCTGAGCGAGCTGGTTGCAAACCCCCTTGACTGTCTTCTCACGCGAGATTGGCATGCCGAAGTCGCGCGCGAGGTTCCTCGACACCCATCAGTTCCGACAGAAAGGAGCGGCATATGTGCCGCTGGCTCGCATACTCAGGCTCCCCCATCCTGATGAGTGAGGTGCTTTACGGGGGGACAAACTCGCTGGTCGACCAGAGCCTGCACTCGCGGCTCGGGGCCGAACCGACGAAGGGCGACGGGTTCGGTGTGGGCTGGTACGGCGCCCCTGAGACCCCAGGGGTCTACCGCAGCATCGAACCGGCGTGGAACGACGAGAACCTGCGCGAGCTCGCCGCCCACGTAAGTTCGCCGTTGTTCTTCACTCACATCCGCGCGGCGATCGGCAGCGCCGTCCAGCAGACGAATTGCCATCCGTTCCGCCACGACCGTTGGCTGTTTATGCATAACGGCTATATCAACGAGTTCGGGACGATCAAGCGCGATCTGATTCTCGCAGTCGATCCGTCGCTCTACCCCGAGATCAAAGGTCAGGCCGATACCGAGGTGCTGTTTTTCCTCGCCCTGACCTTCGGCCTCGAGGATGATCCGCCGGCGGCCGTCGAGCAGGCGATCGGGCTCGTCGAAGACGTCGCCGAACGCCACGGCGTCCCCCACCCGTTCCAGGGGACGGTCGCGACGACCGATGGCGAGAGCATCTGGGCGTTCCGGTACTCGAGCGAGCGTCAGTCGCGCTCGCTGTTCTACACCACCGACGTCCCGACCCTGCGCAAGCTGTATCCGGAGCGAGAGCTGTTCCAAGAGGTCTCGGAGAACGCGCGACTGATCGTCTCGGAGCCCCTCGGTGACGTCGCCGGCGTGTGGAACGAGGTGCCCGAGGCCAGCTGGAGCGTTATCGGCCCAGACCGCGAAGAGATGCGCCCCGGGCACGCCGACGTTCACGGTGTATTCACAAACGTTGGGCCCATCACTTTCGAGACCTGCGCGCAGTCCTCTCGTCCGAGGAACGAGGACTAGTCTTGCCGGTCGTACTCCGGGATGAGCCGGTGTACCTCACGCGCCCAGCGGCACTGAGGTCGGTGGCGCTTTCGGTCGGAACGGGCGCATCTCTTCGCGGTCTGGGCCGATAACGCTCCAGCTGGCCTCGGGCACCTCGTTCCACACGCCGGCGACGTCAC
>JBKQJQ010000541.1:0-3053 GCA_052147875.1 Solirubrobacteraceae bacterium
AGGAGGACGAGGTGCGGCGGTTCGCCGCCGCCCTCGCCGAGGTGGTGGACCGAGCGGAGCGGCTTCCGGGGTCGATGACCCGCTTTGGGCTACAGATGGCGCGCGGCACCGCGCGCTCGCGACGCCCCGGGCGCCGCGCACGCGCCTGATGCGGGCGCTGGTCACCGGCGCCTCGGGTTTCATCGGCGGCCACGTGGTAGCGGCGCTCGCCGCGGGCGGGGCGCAGGTGCGCGCGTTCGACCTTCTGCCACCGCCGGCCGCTTCGATCGTCGGCGGCGTCGAGTTCGTGCCGGGCGATGTGCTCGATCGCGACCGGCTGCGGCATGCGCTCGGAGGATGCGACGCCGTCTTCCACCTCGCCGCCGTGTACAGCTACGCGCGCTCCGACGCGGCGACCATGCAGACGGTGAACGTCGACGGAACCCGCGCGGTGCTTGATGCAGCCGTGCGCGGCCCCCGCCGGCGGATCGTTCACACCAGCTCGTGTGCGACCTGCGGGCCGGTCCCTGGTCGGTGCGCGACCGAGCGCGATCTGCCTCCGGACACTGAGCTCCGTGTGCCGTACAAGCGGACAAAGCTCGCCGGCGAGCGCCTGGCGCTGGAGGCGGCGCGCGAAGGCGTCGACGTGCTGGTCGTCAACCCAACGGTGCCGGTCGGACCGGGTGACCGCCGCCCCACCCCGACCGGCAAGATGGTGGCCGACGTCGCGACCGGCCGCGCTCGCGGCTATCTCGCCCGCAGCGCACTCAACGTCGTCGCGGTCGAGGACGTCGCGGCAGGGCATTTGCTCGCGTACGAGCGCGGGTGCGCCGGGGAGCGCTACCTGCTCGGCGGCGAGGACATGTCGATCCGTGACGTGTTCGCGGCGATCGCCTGCGCGGTGGGACTGTCGCCGCCAAGACTTGGAGTGCCTTGGGCGGTCGCTTATCCAGCCGCCTGGCTGGCCGACCTGGCGCTGCGCCCAACCGGCCGCGAGCCGCAGCTGCTGGTGCTCGACGAGGTGCGCGCGGGGCGGTTGCCGCACCTGTTCGACGACGCTAAGGCGCGAGCGGAGCTTGGCTACAGCTCGCGTCCGGCCACCGACGCTCTCGCGAGCGCCGCCCGCAGCGCACTCACGGACGACGCGGCCGCGAGCCGCTGAGCGACCCGACGACTAGGCGACGTCGCGGAGCTTCTGCGCCTCGGCGAGCGACTGGAGCTTCTTGAGCGACTGGTTCTCTATCTGCCGGATCCGCTCGCGGGTCACGTTGAACGTCCGCCCCACCTCGTCGAGCGTCCGCGGGTGCTCACCGCCGAGCCCGTAGCGGAGCTCGAGGACGCGGCGCTCGCGGTAGCTGAGGTTCTCGAGAGCCTCGCGCAGCGCTTCCTTGGTCAGGATCTCAGCCGCGCGCTCGTAGGGCGACTCGGCCCGCTCGTCGGCGATGAACTGGCCGAACTCGGATTCCTCCTCGTCGCCGACCGGCTTCTCGAGCGACACCGGGGCCTGCGCCGAGCGCTTGATCGACTCGACCTCCTCGGGCTCGATGCCGGTCACCTCGGCGATCTCCTCGGCGGTCGGCTCGCGGCCGAGCTCGGTCACCAGCTTGCGCTCCGCGCGCCCGATCTTGTTCAGCTTCTCGACGACGTGGACCGGGATCCTGATCGTGCGCGCCTTGTCGGCCAGCGCGCGGGCGATCGCCTGGCGAATCCACCAGGTCGCGTAGGTCGAGAACTTAAAGCCCTTGCGGTAGTCGAACTTCTCGGCCGCGCGGACCAGCCCGAGCGTCCCCTCCTGGATCAGGTCCAGGAATGGCAGGCCCTGGTTGCGATAGTTCTTGGCGATCGAGACGACCAGCCGGAGGTTGGACTCGACCATTTTCTGCTTGGCATCGAGATCGCCGCGCTCGATCCGCTTGGCGAGATCGACCTCCTCTTGGGCAGTCAGCAGGCGAACCTTGCCGATGTCCTTGAGGAACAGCTGCAGCGAGTCGGTCGTCATGTCCGGCTTGAGGTCCAGGGTCGTCTTCGACTTGCGCCGGCCACGCTTGTCGGGGGCACGCTCGACCTCGGTCGCCGACTGCGCCGGGTCTACCTCCTCAACGAGCTCGATCTCGGCCCGCTCGAGGAAGCCGTGCAACTCCTCGACGTCGGCCTCATCGAGATCAAGCTCGGATACCGCACCGGCAATCTCGGAGTACGTGAGCACTCCAAGCTGCTGACCACGGCTGACCAGTCCCTTGATCTCCTCGAGTTCCTGCAGGTCCGCTACTGACATTTGGTTCCGTTTCCGTCCATGCGCCTTGGCGGCGCTGAGTAACCGGGACTCGATCATAGGCCGGTCAGGGCGTACAACCGCTACTCAACCATCCCCACTCAGTCTAGTTACTACACTTTATGAAGTCAACGCGCTGACAGGCTGCCCCGCCCCGGCTGCACGGACGCTTCCGGGTAGACAGCAGCACGCCTGCGGCGCTATTCAGCTTTATACGTAGAACAGCGCAGTACGTTTCAAAGTTCCGGTCAATTTCTTTCGACTCGACCGACACCTGGGGGCGTTCAGCGCTGCTTGTGATCCGTTTATCGGGTCTAAAGGCGGAGGCTTGAGCCGTCGGGGCCATCATTCCGCGATGATGTGAGGCGATGAGCGAAGAACAGCCCCCCGGAGTGCTAGGTGGCCTGCCACGGTCGCGGCCCCATCGGCGCAGCGACAAGCGCCCGGCGCGTGTGGAGGCGGTCGCCAACCCCGCACCCGCTCCCGCGGAGCCCGCCCCGGAGCCCAAGCCAGCCCCTCGTGCCAAGCCGGAGCCCGCCCCGGAGCCCAAGGCAGCCCCTCGTGCCAAGCCGGAGCCCGCGCCGGAGCCCAAGGCAGCCCCTCGTGCGAAACCCAGGAGCGCGTCCGCACGCCCGGAGGCGGCGCCGAAGCGTAGGCGCGCCGCCGCCCGCCCCAAGCCGGCATCCAAGTCCGCCGTGCCGCCGCCCCCACCCCCTCCCGAGCACCATCCGGCGGTCCTCGGAACCGCCGTCCAGGCGGCCGCCGAGCTCGCCGAGATCGGACTGATGGCGGGCGCACGCGC
>JBKQJQ010000542.1:0-4096 GCA_052147875.1 Solirubrobacteraceae bacterium
CGGGCGCGCCCGGCGGCGCGCGCGGTGCCAGCCGCCCGCCGCGGCGCCGATCGACCCCGGCCACCCGGCAGCGGTCCGCCCCCCGCCATGAGCCGGGGGCCGGACCGCCAACCGCGCCATCGCCGACGCCCGCGCCGGGCGGGCGTCGGCGGTCATCACCGGATCAACCGGCGCCCGTGTTGCCTGCGCTGCCGGTATCGCTCGAGCCGGTGTCACCCGTGACGACGCAGTGGTCCAGGTGGTCGGTGCCCACGCCTGTGTTGCCTGCGGTCTCGCCCGGGCTGATGACCTCCGTGCCGTCCTTGCCCACGAGAACCTTCAGCTGGGGCCCCGGAAGGTTGGCACCCGGCGCCGCTGTACAGGTGACCGGGCCACTGACGGTTGCCGCCCCGGACGCCATGTAGATGGTGACCTGCTCGTGGATCCCCATCGCGGTGAGCTTGTGGTTCGCGGCGGGGAGCGACTGGAGCCGGTTGATGTTCACCAACACCGAGCCATCGCCGTTGGTCGTGATGGCAAACGCCGGCGGGGCCGCCGACCCGCCCAGGGCGAGCACGAGCGCCGCGCCGACGCCCGCCAGCCCGAGCGTGCTGCCCGCAAGAACGCGGGGACGTGCACGTGTCCACGGCCGCACCTTTCGACCAAGGAGCCGGGACGAGCGCTGGTGAGGAGCTTCGACCAAGCGGGGGTCTCCCGGCTCGGCGACGATCCGTGCGAACAGTCCGGCGTGATTGCCAGGCTCTGCGGCCGCTGGTCTGATCGCGCGGAGACGGCGCATCAAACTGTCATCTTTCATGTCTGCCTCCAATGCGGTTGATGTGCTGAGACGCGGTTCACCGAGGTCTGCTTGGTCAGGAGACCGCTGAGCCGGCGCCGAGCGCGGTGTAGCCGCACTCGGAATGCCGTCGGGGAGATCCCAAGGCTTGCCGCCGCCAGGGCCGGGGTCAGGTCGTCCCAAGCGATTAGCAGCAGCGCTTCGCGATCCTTTTCCGGAAGCACTCGTAGACCACGCGCGAGGGCGGGGTCGAGGTCCAATTCGGATGGCAGTTGCTCAGCTGGCGCTTCAAGGTCGATGTCGCCAAGCGGCTGTCTTCCGGTCTCCGGCTCGCTCCGACGCTCAGCAAGGAGCAAGTTACGAGCGGTGACGATTAGCCACGGCCGGGCATCGGCAGTGGGGACATCCGCGAGCCGACGCCAAGCAATTGCCATCGCCTCGGCCGCGATGCCGTCCGGATCGCGTGCGCCCCGACGACGCGCGTATCTGGATATGAATTCCAGGTGCGCGAAAATCTCGGCGAACCGGGCCTCAACAGCGTTGCGATCGCTCTGGGTATCCCTCGTCATGACCCCAACTGTCGATTTCAGCCCAGATCGTTACAAGCGGGCGCCGAGACAGTTTCAGGGCTCGACCGCAGACGCTGAGTTTCGCGGGGATCCGGGTGGGGTGACGCCGAGCTGGTCGCCGCCGAGAGTGTCGGTCTGCTGGCGGAACTCGCCGAGCACCTTCGTGCCAGCGTAGCTGTCGGGTCTCGTCAGGGTGGGCATTGACGAAACCCGCAGGCGGTATCTGGGTTGATACGGCTCGGCTACCGTTGGCCGGGAGGACACAACAAAGACCATGACACCGATCGGAGGTAGCAATCGGGATGAAGACGATCGGCACTGAGGAGCACTTCGTCACCGACGAGGTCGTCTGGGCGTGGAGCCGGCTCGACTCCCGCGCGCGCGATGACTCACGGGCCAGCGTCCCTCCGGGCGAGTTGGGGGAGCGGCTTCGCGAGGTCGGAGAGCGCCGGATCGCGGCGATGGACCAGGCGGGGCTGGACGTTCAGGTGGTCTCGCTCACCTCGCCCGGCCTTCACAACCTTCCGGCGGACGAGGCCACCCTCCTGCAGGTCGAGACCAACGACCGCATCGCCGAGCTCGTGAACGCCTACCCGGACCGGTTCCAGGGGTTCGCCACCCTCGCTACCCCCGCGCCCGCCGCAGCCGCGCAAGAGCTCAAGCGCGCGGTCACCAAGCTCGGGCTCAACGGTGCGCTCCTCTTCGGCCGCACTGGTGAGCGCAACCTCGACCATCCCGACAACTGGCCGATCTTCGAGGCCGCCGCGTCACTCCGCGCCCCGCTGTACATCCACCCGCAGATCCCGCAGCCGCGCGTTCGGGCAGCGCTGTACGCGGGTTTCGATGACGCCATCGACAACGCGTTCGCCACCTACGGCATCGGCTGGCACTACGAGTCCGGTGTGCAGTTCCTCCGGCTCGCGCTCGCCGGCGTGTTCGACAGTTTCCCTGACCTCCAGGTCCTCCTCGGCCACTGGGGCGAGGTCGTCCTGTTCTACCTCGACCGGGCCGACGGGCTGGCGATCCAGGCCAAGCTCCGCCAGCCGTTCTCGGAGTACGTTCGCCGAAACGCCTACATCACAGCCGGCGGCGTGTACAGCCATCGCTACCTACGGTGGGCGGTCGAGGTGGTCGGCGTGCAGCGCATCCTGTTCGCGACCGACTATCCGTACCGGCCCGGACCCGAGGGAGGCGTCGACCACTTCCTTGGGACCGCAGGGCTCGACCGGGCCAGCCAGGAGCGGATCGCCGCAGACAACTGGGATGCGCTCGTCGCCGACATCCGGCGCTGACCATCCCGCGCCCCCCAGTCGTTGACGCGTAGCGGCCGACCCTCGGCGGCGACAGCCGCTGACCCATCCCCAGTGAGAAATCCCTAGCCGCTCGCCCGCCACGTCCCTGGCCCGGCGATGTCGAGAACCTCCGACACGCGGTGGCGGTCGATCGCGTTGCTGTTGTCCAGCACCGAGCCGACGCAGGCGTGTCGATTCCTAGGATCATCCGCATCGTGGTCGACATGCCTGCCCCGGTGGGCCTAAGAAGCCGGTCATGCGTCGTCGCGGCGCTGACGCGTTCCCGAAACAGATGACGTTTACACCCCAGCCGCCGGATCCGCCCCCCGCCAAGCGTCGGGCTCGCGCGCGGGCCGGGTCGAAGGCGCCGCTCACCTGGTTAGCGATGGCGTTGCTGACCCTCGGGTCGGTCGGGGACCTCGGCGCCACGCCCGCGACGGCCGTCTTAGGTCTCGCTTCAGTGGTGGTCTACGTCCTGCCCGCGATCGTGTTCCTGCTGCCGGCGTCGCTCGTGTCGGCCGAGCTCGCCTCGGGCTGGAAGGGTGGCGTCTACAACTGGGTGTCCGAGGGGATCTCTCCGAGGATGGGCTTCGTCGCCATTTGGTGTCAGTTCGCCCAGACGACCTTCTACTACCCCGCTGTGCTCGCTTATGTCGCGAGCACGCTGGCGTACGTGTTCGCGCCCAGCTTGGCTCACAGCGGCCTTTACACGGCCGTGGTGATCATCGTCGTGTTCTGGGCGGCCGTGCTCGTCTCCGCCAGAGGGCTACTCGCTAGCGGCAGGTTGGCGTCGTACGGGATCGTCATCGGAACGCTGGTCCCGGGCTTGCTGCTCGTCGTCCTGGCCGCGATCTACCTACTGCAGGGCAACGCCTCGGCGGCGCCGCTGACTGCCCACCATGTGCTTCCTGCGTGGAACGGACTGACGAGCATCGTGCTGATCGTGAACAGCTTCTTCCTGTACGCCGGCGTTGAGGTCAACGCCGTCCACGTCGACGAGCTGCGCGATGCCCCGCGCGAGTTCCCCAGAGCGACGCTCCTGGCCGTGATCCTGATTCTGCTCGTGTTCATCTTCCCGACGCTCGCGATCTCGGTCGCGGTGCCGGCAGCGCACATCAGCTTCACAGCGGGCGTCATGCAGGCGTTCAAGAGCCTGCTCGATCACTTCGGGCTGAGCGTGCTGACGCCGATCATCGCCGTCGGGCTGGTGGTCGCTTCTTTGAGTGGCCTCCTCGACTGGCTGACCGGTCCCTCGACTGGCCTACTGGACATCGCTCGCGACCGGGGCTACCTGCCGCGGTACTTCCAGCAGCTCAACTCGAACGGCGTCCAACTCCACATCCTCGTCGCCCAGGGAATCGTCATCACGCTGATCGGACTGCTCTACTCCCTGGTGCCGGAAGTCTCACGCGCTTACTGGGTGTTCGCCGCCCTGGCGACAGAGGTCTACCTGATCATGT
>JBKQJQ010000543.1:0-3086 GCA_052147875.1 Solirubrobacteraceae bacterium
GATCTGGTCCATGCTCGTGCCGAGGTAGCCAGCGCGCAGGAAGGCGCTCGTCGCGGCGTCCAGGATCGCCGCTCGCTTGCGATCAGTCCGGCCGGGCGGCCGTTCCTGGAGGGCTTCGTTGCCGGTGGTCATCAGACGGTCGCGATACTAGACCGTCTAGTTCTACTTGGGCATCGGTGACTCGCTCAACGCGCAGGCCCGTCGGCCGGTGTTGTGATCGCGATCATGGGAACTCGCGGCTTATGGCGCTCGGGGTTAAGAAGTCTCCGCAGAGAGCGGCATTGCGCCCGGATGAGGGGTACATAATCTGAGCGGCTTGGCCGAGATCGTCTCCGACGTGTTGATCGCCGGAGAGGAGTCGGTTGAGATGGCTGGAGTGTCGGGAGTGGGAGCACCGGGTCCGCTTGGGCCCTTCGTGGCCGGGTTCGCCGCGGAGTTATCGCGGCAGGGATACAAGCCGCAGCCCGTGGGCAAGCAGATCAGACTGGTGGCGGCGTTGAGCATCTGGCTGGCCGCCGAGGATGTGGCTGTGTCGGGCTTGTCGTCGGACGTGACCGAGCGGTTCTGCGCGGCGCGCCGCGCGGCGGGGCACACCAATCGTGCGACGGTGAGGTCGCTCGATCCGGTGCTTGGGTATCTGCGTGCGCTCGGCGTCGTGCCGCCGGCGAGCAGCCCGGCGCCGAACGGTCCGGTCGAGGAGCTGCTGGCGAGGTTTCGGCGGTATCTGTAGTCCGAGCGCGGCCTGGTGCCCGCGGCCGCCCGTGGCTATGTGGACAAGGCCCGACCGTTCGTGGTGCGCTTTGACGGCCCGGACGGCCTTGAGCTGTGGCGCGTGGACGTCGCTGAGGTGCGCGGGTTCGTCGTGGAGGTGTGTCCGCGGCTGGGGCGCCGCGCCGCGCAGCTGACGGTCGTGGCGTTGCGTGCGCTGCTTCGGTTCTTGCATCTGGAGGGCGTGCTTGAGCGTTCGCTGGCCGGTGCGGTGCCGTCGGTCGCGGGGTGGCGGCTGTCGGGGTTGCCCAAGCGGCTGGAGCCCGGCCAGGTCGACGCGCTGCTGGACTCGTGCGACAGGTCGACGGTGATCGGCCTCAGGGATCTGGCGATCTTGACGGTGCTGGCGCGGCTGGGGCTGCGCGCCGGCGAGGTCGCCAGTCTGTCGTTAGAGGACATCGACTGGCGCGCGGGTAGCTGATTGTGCGTGGCAAGGGCGCGCGGTCTGAAAGGCTGCCGTTGCCGCACGACGTCGGCGAAGCGATCGTCGGCTACCTGCGTGACGGGCGGCCCGCAACCGCGCAGGACCGGGCGGTGTTCGTGCGCGTCCGCGCGCCGCACCATTGCCTGTCGTCGGGCGGGGTCACCTTCGTCGTCAAGGCGGCCGCGCAGCGGGCCGGGCTTGGCCTGGTCCACGCGCACCGTCTCCGGCACACGGCGGCGTCGGAGATGCTGCGGTGCGGCGCGACGCTCCCAGAGGTCGGGCAGGTGCTGCGTCACCGCCACGCGGCGACCACCGCGATCTATGCCAAGGTGGATCGCGAGGCGCTCAGGCAGATCGCGCGTCCGTGGCCGGGAGCGGTCCTATGAGTACGCTGCGGCAATCAATGGCCGAGTACCTGGCGGTGCGCAGGGCGCTGGGATACAAGCTCGAGCAGACCGAGCGCTTTCTCGGCCAGTTCTTGGACTACCTGGACGGCAAGGACACCGACCGGATCACCGTCGAGCACGCGCTGGCGTGGGCCACTCTCCCCGGCCGTGGGCAGCACTGGCACGCGATGCGGCTCGGGGCGGTCCGCGGATTCGCGCGGTACCTGCACGAAGTTGATCCGCGAGTCGAGGTGCCCGCGGCGGACCTGCTTCCCGACAAGTCAGGCCGGGCGGTCCCCTACCTCTACACCGACGAGCAGATCGCGGCGTTGATCGAGGCCGCGAGCACGCTCCGGATCGCGCACAAGACCGCGACGTTTCAGACGCTGTTCGGCCTGTTGGCCGCCACGGGGATGCGGATCGGGGAGGCGCTCGCGCTGGACCGGTCTGACTTCGACGCCGATGCCGGGACGCTGACCGTCCGCAACTCGAAGTTCGGGAAGTCCCGCGAGCTGCCGCTGCACCCGACCACGACCAGCGCGCTGATGCGCTACCTGCGGCGCCGCGACCGGCCCCGGCCCGTGGGTGCGACCGAGGCGCTGCTGCTATCGAGCGTCGGCACCCGGGTGTTGGTCGCCGACGTTCAGACCACATTCCGGGCGTTGCGGGCCCGCGCAGGGATCCTGCCGCGCTCGGCGGCGTGCCGGCCAACGCTGCACTCCCTGCGCCATAGCTTCGCGGTCCGCACACTGCTTGACGCCTACCGCACCGACGGCGATCCCGCCTCGCGCGTCGCGGCGCTGTCGACCTACCTAGGGCACGTCAATCCCGGCAAGACCTATTGGTATCTGCACGCCGCGCCCGAACTGCTCGAGCTCGCCGGCGGACGCCTGGAACGCCACCTCGGAGACCGGCGATGAGCGCGCTCGCAACATCCCTGCAAGCTTGGTTCACCGACCGGCTGATCCGCGAGCGCAACGCCAGCCCGCACACGATCGCCTCCTACCGCGACACGATCAGGCTGCTGCTCACCTACGCATCCCAAGAGCTGCGGCGTCGAGCCATCAAGGCTCGATCTCGGCCAGCTCGACGCCCGCCTGGTCGGCGCGTTCCTCGACGTGCGGGGCCCGGACCCGCAACACCCGTCTGGCCGCAATCCGCACCTTCTACCGCTACTGCATGCTGCGCCACCCAGAGCACGCCGCGACGATCGAACGAGTCCTGCAGATCGGACCCAAACGCCACGACCGCGCGCTCGTCACCTATCTCACCGAGCCCGAACTCGACGCGCTCATCGACGCCCCCGACCGCTCGAGCTGGACCGGCCGCCGCGACCACGCGATCATCACGCTGCTCGCCCAGACCGGGCTGCGGGCCTCGGAGCTGACCGGCCTCGCCTGCGGCGACATCCACCTCGGCACCGGCGCGCACGTCGCCACCACCGGCAAGGGCCGCCTATGTCGAATTCGACATAGGCCGCCGTATGTCGCGCTGGGAACTATGTTGCG
>JBKQJQ010000544.1:0-2550 GCA_052147875.1 Solirubrobacteraceae bacterium
TCGGGGTGCGGCCATGACCGCGAGCCGACTGCCACCAACCCGCCACCCAGGGATTTCAGCAGCGAGGCACGCGGCTCGTTCAGATCACGGCGGACACGCAGCAGGGCGAAGGCGACGATGCGCCAGACCACGCCCAGGCAAAACACGACGAGTGCGACTTTCAGCCCCGGCCCGCGTGCAAAGCTCAAAAGATCCATAGCTCTCATCCTCCCTTAGGCTCGTGGTCGACGGACTGTTGCTCTTGCCGGTGTTGACGCAGGCGACTGACGCCTGCGGATGCGACACCGATTGCGCCACCGACCACCGCGGCGGCCCCGGCAATCTTGAGCACCTCCAAGGGGGAAGTCTCGCCCGCCTTGCCCCACGCGGGCGTTCCCAGCGCGGCATAGAAACTGCCCTTATCCCAGAATCCGGGCTCCGAGCAGCCGAGACACCCGTGTCCCGACTCGATCGGGAAGCTGGTACCCCCGTTCCACTTGAGCGTCGCACAGGCGTTGTAGGTGGTCGGGCCCTTGCAGCCGAGCTCGTACAGGCACCAACCGTTGCGTGCCCCTTCGTCGTCGAAGGACTTGGCGAATTTCCCCTGGTCATAGAAGGGCCGCCGATAGCAGCGGTCATGAATGGTGTTGCCGAAGAAAACCTTGGGACGCCGATGCTCGTCCAGATCCGGGACTTTCCCCGTAGTGACGAATTGCAGCAGCGTTCCGGTGATCACTTCGGGGATGGGCGGACAACCGGAGACATTGATGATCGGCTTGTCGTTCACGATTCCGGTGACCGGCCAGGCCTGGGTCGGATTGGGGTCGGCCAAGGGAATTCCCCCGAATGACGCACACGTGCCGACGCAGACGATAGCCGCCGCCCCCTTGGCCGCCTCGCGCAAGGTATCTACCGCACTGCGCCCACCAGCCGTGCAGTACGCTCCATCGGCTCCAGTCGGCACGGAGCCGTCCACGATCAGCACGTATTTCCCGAAGTTGTCGTGTATCGCCTGCGTTCGCGCCGCTTCGGCGGCATCGCCCGCCGCGGCCATCAGCGTGTCGTTATAGTCGAAGGAGATGACGTTGAAGATCAGATTCTCGATGGTTGGCGCGAAGGACCGCGTCAACGACTCGAGACACCCGGTGCACTCCTGAAATGACAGATAGATGACTGACGGCCGACGCGCGTTGCGTAACTGCTCGGCCATTGCCGGTCCCATCGACGGCGGCAATGCCATGGCAGACGCCGCGGCCGTACAGAACTTGATGAAACTGCGTCGACTGATCCCGTGTCGCCGCAGCATCTCGCCGACGGTCATATCTGCATTGCCGTGCAGCATCGTCCCCTCCCCTAGCGCGCTCGTGCAGCGGCGCCCGCCGCGACCTGCTCGCGCAGGGCGCGTGCGCCCGCGGCGATTTCCTCGGGCGCGCTCGCGAGAATCTGCGGCACACGAGTTACCTCGATCAATTCCGCAATCACTGCTCCATGTCGATCACGGTGCTCCACCCACCAGACGCCCGGCACGCGCGTCTCATGAATTCTTGAGATTCCTTCCGCGTTCAATGTCGCCTGTACCTCGCCTTCTCCCAGCACGCGCTGCAACTCAGTTCGGTCCTTCGGACTCATCGGGAGACTGCGCAGGTCGATCGCCGCTGGCTCCTCGAGGCTCGCGAGCCGTTCGAGCAGCCTGACGATCTCATTGAGAATGGCAGCGACACCGCCGCCCAGCCCACCGTCAGAGGCCGGCGGTTCGATGCGGATCGGGATCTCGGCGAGGCGAGTCATGTGCTCCTCCAGCGCTCGAGCAGAGCCCGCGCCTGCCCGCTGGCCGCGGACAACGCCTGAACAACCGGGGCGGAGAGCGTCTCGCTCCAGTCAATGCGGGAGGGCTGGATGCACAGGAGCGCACGTCGGCTCGGCAGACATCCCTGGAGTCGCGCCATATCAAGCAGATCGATCAGCCCCACCTCGTGAACCGTGCGCCGACGGACACTCCTGAGGAACCGATCCATCGCAAGGTCTTCGAACAGGGCGATGGTTCCAGGTGCGCTATCAAGATCGGCCGCATCGATCACGAGCATCGAATCCGCTGACGCGACGTAGGAGAGCAAGCTGAAGCTTAGCGTGCCGCCGTCGACGAACTCGGCCGCATCAGCCCCGAGTTCTGAGCGCAGCTGCTCAACCAGCCTTATACCGGCGCCGTCATCGGCCAGGAGGACATTCCCAATGCCCAGCACGAGCGCCGTCGACGGCACGGCCGCTGCAGCAACCCCGACGGCACCTGCCATCCGGCTGCTGTTGCACGCACCTTTCCCGACACCGAGCGTCACTGGGTGCCCTCGCTTAGATTTCAAGATCTCAGCACTCTCCCGGGCGCACGGTCCGTACGCTACGGCACACAAAGAGTGTACTCTACAAAACGCACGCTTGGGGTGTTAGCACTTGGAAATCGATCGTGCACGAGCTGTCCGTCTGCCAAGCGCTCTTGGCGCAGGTTAGCGAAATCGCCAGTGATCGCGGCGCCAGTACCGTAGCGCGCATCAACGTCGAGGTCGGTCCGCTGTCCGG
>JBKQJQ010000545.1:0-13480 GCA_052147875.1 Solirubrobacteraceae bacterium
TCGCCTGCGCAGTCGACCGCGAACGCGTCGAAGCCGGTCAGCGTTGCGGCCAGCTGATCGGCGAACACGCCCTTGGCGATCCCGCCCGGGTCGAACACCGTCCCGGGCTCCCGGCTGACCGTCGACCCGTGCGCGTCGATCGCGATCCGCTGCTCGGGCGAGACGGGGCTGGGACCGGCCGGGGCGCGCGCGGTCGCCGCCGACAGCCCGTGCTCCACCCCGAGCCCGGTCCCCGCGAAGTGCGAAGCGTAACCGGCCCGCTCGATCTCCGCCCCGAGCGTCGCGTCGACGAGCCCGCCGGTATCGCGCGCGGCGGTCAGCGCCACCTCGATCAGCCGCCGCATCATCGCGCTCACGGGTACGTCGGTGCGCGGGTCGCGGTTGAAGCGGCTGAGCTCTGAGTCGCGCTCGAAGCGCGAGAAGCGCCGATGCCAGCTCAGCAGCGACCGCTTGGCGGCCCCGGCCGCTTCGGCCGCGTCCGCCGGTCGGCGCGAGTCGGCAACGATCACGGTGCAGGTACCGCCGAAGCACGCGAACGTCTCGCGGCTCTCGATCGCCGCCCATGAGGGTCCGTAGCTGCGGGTGCTCATGACTGGCTCGAGCTGACTGAGCTGACACCGCCGCTGGACTGTCCGCCGGAACCGACGGAGCTCACACCGCTGGACTGTCCGCCGGTGCTCGTCGAGGTCGCGCCCGCACTGGATGACGAGCTGCTGGACAGTGACGAAGTGGTGGTCGCCTTCGCACGCTGGCGTGCCAGGGCCGGGTCATGACCGGTGACCAGCATCACCGTGATCAGCAGCCAGGTGGCGATGAACAGCGCCACGACACCGGCGATCACGCGCCGGCGAATCATCCGCACCCGCGCGTGACGCGCTTGCCGGATTGCGATTGCTTGCGCTTGCGTCATGACCGTGATCGTGCGCCCGCCTCGTAGCAGCGGCGTGAGCGATCACTAAGAACGAGCTATGAAACGCCGAACTCGAAACGGCAGCCGCTGAAGTAGCCGCCGGCGTCCGAGACGAGAAAGCAGATCAGCTCGGCGAGCTGTTCCTCGGTCGTCTCCGGTGCCGGCCACAGCGCGGCAGCGGTGACCCCGAAGCGCGCCCACTCGACCGACAGGGTCCGGGCGAGGTTGTCGAGCGCTGCGCGAGCTGCCTGCGCGTAGCAGCCGAGGTCAGGCCGCGGCGCGACGAACAGCAACCTGCCGCCCGCGCGGTCGGGGATCAGAGCGCCGGTCGCCACGGCACGAGCGCTGACCCACGCTCGTTCGAGGATCGTCTGAAAAGCGTCGGCGCCGTCTTCGAAGCGTGCCTCGTGGACGAGTGCGTCCAACGGCAGCTGCGCAGCCACCCACCGCGAAAGCTGGTTTTCGTCATTCGGGATTTGCTCGGCCCACGCCCCGAGACGCCGGAGCGCAACGAGGACCGCCGAATCGCCCGCACCAGCATGGGCGACCCGGCGGCCGTCGAGGAGCTCGTCGCGGAAGATCACCACTCGATCAAGCTATCGCGCGCGACCGCCGTGAGCGGCTGTCGTATGCGACTACTTGACGATCTTGAGGATCCGCTCCATCCCCAGCTGGGTGTGCTCACGCCCATCCTGCGTGTCCATAAAGCACGCCTGCACATACCAGCCCGGCTTCTCGCTGATGACCGATTGCTGGACGGCGCCGGAAGACACCGGCCCGGCGAACGTCCCGAACGCGGTCGCTACCTTGGGGCCGACCTTCTTGTCCTTGCCGGCCAGCAGTAGCGCCACGATCGTATGGGCCGCGGCGAGGTTCTTCGCCCGCACCCACACATCCATGTGGACCAGGAACCCGAGGTTCTGGAAGCGGACCAGCTCGCCGTCGTGCAGGACGTCGGCTCCCGTAAAGCCGAACTCGATCGAGCTCACGGTCGCCCCCGGTGTGGGGAGCGTCGCGGGCGAGGCCGACTGCGAGACGGTGAACGCCGTGTGCGGCGGTGTGCCGTTGCCGCCGATGTTCAGCGCAAAGTAATTGCCGGCCTGGAGATCGACCTGATCGGTGTTGGTTCCGCGGAACTCCGGGCCGTCGTAGACCAGCGATGCATAGGGATCGAGGTAGTTGAGGTCCCCATGGTGGCTGTTGACGGCCTGGACCGCCTGCCCAAATTGGGCAAACGAGATACCTGGGTTGAGACGCACGAGCGCCGGCTCGCCCGGCTTGCCGGTGTCCGTCGTTGTGATGTTGACGGCTCCGGAGACGGTCGACCCGCCGACCGTTACCGCATTGCCATTTAGGCCGAGCGTAAGCGTCGGCAGCGCGCTCCCGGTCGACGTGCTGCTCGCACCGGCCACGCCGACCCCCAACAGCACGGCCAACCCGGCGGCGACCACGGTGACGACCGCCAACAGCGATGTGAATCGCTTCACGGAACTACTCCCCTCTGTATTTGGTGCGGAGCCCCGATGCACCAGGCGATCCGGCCGTACCGCGCGTTCACCTCGTAGACCCCGAGAAACCGAGCCGAGACCGGCTCGAGGCACTCAAGCCTAACAAGATCTCTGCGTCGCGGCGCTACTTATCGGCGTGACGCGCCGCACGCAGCGCACCACGATGGCCAAGACGGGTGAGGTCGGCGTGCTGGGCGCGGATCCGCTCGAGGATGTAATCGGCAACATCCTGCTGGAGCTCGCGGCTCGGCGCCTCCACGGCCGCGAACCGGAACGGCTCGCCGTAGCTCACGGTCACGCGCGGGAACTGGAGCCGTTTCCAGTTGCGGACCTGATACGAGCCGAGGATCGCGACCGGCACCACCGGGGCTCCGGATTCGAGCGCCAGCCGGCCGATCCCCGGCTTCGCCGTCTCCGCCAGCTGCCCGGTGCGGGAACGCCCGCCCTCGCAGTACATGCCGATCGCGCCGCCGCGCTCGAGGATCTCGAACGCGCTCTCGAACGCCTCCTCGTCCTGGTGGCCACGGCGCACCGGGAAGACTCCGCCGTGGCTGAAGATCCACGTTGCCGGCCCGCCGTTGAAAAGCTGTGACTTGGCCATGAACTGAATCCGCCGACGCACGAACGCTCCGGTGAAGAAATGGTCCATGAACGACGCGTGATTTGGCGCCAAGATCAGCGGGCCTCCCGGCACCCGCTCACTGTGGAGCCCGCGTGCGCGGTAGACGGTCAGCGCCGTCAGTACGGTCACGATCCGGACGATCTCGTAGACCTTCGCCTCGGGCTCGCCGCGGCGGACCCGTTCGTGGTACTGATCGAAGTACTCCTTCGGGCGCTCGTCCTTGTAGCGCTGCGGCCTGATCTCGACGTCAGGCATTAACCCTGGAGCGGCAGGACCAGCGCCGGCTTGTCGATCTGATGGTCGTCGCTGACCGACACGACCGCGGTTCCGATCGCGAAGAACTCGATTACGTGCGAGCCCCAGCCGTGACTGCGCTCGATGATCCGCGCGCCGACGATGCCTTCGGATTGAAGCTCGTCCGCCTCGTTCTGCATCCGTTCCATCGCCAGCTCGCGCGCTTCGTACAGAGCCTGGGTGAAGTTCGGCATCTCGACGTTGCGCCCGATCTGGCGCAGCGACTGGAGCATCCCCTGGCGGGCGACGTGATAGACGCAGTTGCCCATCACAAGCCCCGTCGGGCGGTACCCGGCGCGCAGCAGCGTCGCGAAGTCCTGACCCGACATGTCAGAGGTGAACGGCCGCCCGGTGGGCGCTCGGTGGAGCTCCCCCCCGGCGTGTTTGACGGCGGTTCCGACGGCGATGAATTCGGCCAGGTCGGCACCCCAGTCGTAGCGCCCGATGTCGAGCCGCACGCCGACGATGCCGTCGGCACCAAGCGCATCCGCCTCCTCCTCCATGCGCGTCATCGCGAGCTCGCGCGCGTGATACATCGCCTGCGTCAGAACGCCCATCTCCTGGCTCTGGTTCCACATCGCCTGCTGGAAACCGATGTGGTAGATCGAGCTGCCGAGCACCAGCCCGAGCGCCTCGAAACCGGACTGCTTGACAAGCAGGAACTCGTTGACCGACAGGTCACTGGTGAAGAACCCGCGCGCGACCTCCTGCTTCATGCGGGCGATTCGCTCGCGTCCCGACGCGGGAATCCCGGCGAGCGAGCCCGCCTCGTAGGACGCCGCGTGCGGCGCCTGTCCGGGGACTTGGGAGACGGCGTCGCGGCTCGGCCTGGCCTGAGGGTCGCCGTCATCGCGTTTCAGGAATCCCATCTCTCTCCTATCCGTTGAGCAGACGCTCGAGTGCCTGCCTGGTTGTCTGACTGCGCGTCGCCTGATCAGCCAGCGCCTCCCCGAGCGCCCGTAGCCAGGTGTCGGTGTCGACCTCCTCGCTTTTGAGCACGATCCCCCCCGACAGGCGCGAGCACTTGGTCTCGATCCCGGCCGGCAGGCGACGCAGCTCGAGCCGCTGACTGCCGGCATCGACGGCGATCCGTCGCACGAGCTTGGGACCGCGCAGGCCGTCGCGCCGTCGCTCGACCGTCACCCCTCCAGGGATCGCGTCCTCGAGCTTGACCGCCAGCGCTTCCACGAACGTCCCGACGTCGGTTGAATCGGCTCGCAGCGATGCCGCGATCAGATCGATGTCGGCGCGCGCGGGATGATCTGGGTTGTCGAGCGCCATGACTGGTGCTCAGCGTACGCCAGCCCACCGCGCGGCGTGTGGATCCGCGCGCCTCAGTGGACGACGAACGACATGCGCGCCTTCGCCAGCAGCGTCCCGGATCCGCGGCTGATCAGGTACGCGCATGCGTGATCGGCGCCGCTGGACGACGACTTCCACCCCGACACCTCGGCGAACGTCCCGCGCACCGCGTAGTAGTCCGCCTCCTTGGGCGCGCGCTTGTGCTCGGCGGCGAAGGTCCGCGCGCAGCCCGTGTAGTCCATGAACAGGTACGCGATGGCGCGCCTGCGTGAGAACCCCTTGAGCGTCACGTTGTAGACGGTCCGCTGGCTGACGTGCGCAGGGATGGTGACCGAGATCTGGTCGGCTGGAGCAGCGACCGCTGCGCTGGCTATCGCTAGCAGCCCCAGCAATGCCACCGCCCAGATCCGCATCTCCCGCATGTCCCTGTGGGCCATTATCGGACCGTCGATCGGGGGTGTAAAGGCCCTGTCGGCTGCCTATTCAGACCTTAAGCTGCCTGCGTCGGCCGGCGTCTCTATGCTGCCCCAGATTCCGCGCCGAGCACGAGGAGTTGTCAGTTGCCAGACGTCGAAGCGCACATCACCGGGACGGTCTGGAAGATCGAGGTCGAGGTGGGTGACACGGTCGAGGAGGGCGACGCCGTCGTGATTCTCGAGTCGATGAAGATGGAGATGCCGGTCGAAGCGGAGGA
The DNA here is from genome assembly GCA_052147875.1 of Solirubrobacteraceae bacterium. Classification (GTDB taxonomy): domain Bacteria; phylum Actinomycetota; class Thermoleophilia; order Solirubrobacterales; family Solirubrobacteraceae; genus Palsa-465. The sequence goes on from JBKQJQ010000545.1 coordinate 5,331, forward strand.
CCCGGGCGTCGTCAGGGAGATCTGCTGCAGCGAGGGTCAGTCGGTTTCGGAGGGCGACACGCTCGTTGTCCTCGAGTAGCTCCGAGGGACAACTCCTGATCGACGAGCCCGCGCCGCACGTCGCGCGGCTGGTGATCTCGAACCCTGGCAAGCGCGGGGCGCTGGACCAGGCGATCCTCGACCGGTTCGCTGAGACGCTGCCGGCGCTCGAGGCTCGCTGCGTGATCGTCACCGGCCGCGACACGACGTTCTCGGCGGGCTACGACATCGGCGATCTGCCGTCGCGCGAACAGACGCCGGCTGCCGAGCAGTTGGTCGCGCATCCGTTCGCAGCGGCGCTCGACGCGCTCGAGGCCTACCCGTATCCGACGATCGCGGCCCTCAACGGCCACACGATCGGGGGCGGGCTCGAGCTGGCGCTGTCCTGCGACCTGCGAATCGCGTCCAATCAGATCAAGCTCGCTATGCCGCCGGCGAGGCTCGGGCTCGTCTATTCGCACACGGGGATCCGAAAGTTCATCGACACGATCGGCGCCCCGCGCACGCGCGAGCTGTTCTTCACCGCCCGCACGATCGACGCCGACACCGCGCACGCGTGGGGCATGGTCAACGCGGTCTTCGAGCCCGAGCGCCTGAGCGATGAGGCGCTGTCGCTGGCGAGCACGATCGCCGCCAACGCTCCGCTCTCGCAGACCGGCAACAAGCGCGTGATCGCCGCAGTGCTCGCCGGGCAGGCGACGCTCGCACCCGACGTCGAGCGCGCGTTGCTGAAGCTGCGCAGCGACTGCTTCGCCTCAGAGGACTTTCGCGAGGGCGTGCGAGCGTTCGCCGAGAAGCGCGCGCCCGAGTGGAGGGGGCGCTAAGTCTTGGCCTTCAGCCACTCGGCCTTGTGGGCGCGCTTGGTCGCCTGGTAGTCGGCCAGCGCCTGGGCTGAGTCGACGTCGCCGAGTGTCGGATGCCACGGCACCAGGTCGGCCGCGGCCGCGACCCCGAAGCGTTTCGCCAGCACCGACCCGAGCGCCTTGATCTTCATCTCGCCGAATCCCGGCAGCGCCGCGAGATTCGCACGCAGCTCGTCGGCGTCCTTCGCATCGGTCCAGACGCGAGACGCGTCGCCGTCGTACTCGTCGCGGATCTCGACCGCGAGCTCGTGGACGCGCTTGGCCATCGAACCCGGGAAGCGGTGGATCGCCGGCCGCTCACGGAAGATCGGCTCGAGATCGGCGTCGGCGAGCGTCCGCGCGTCGATCGATCCGAGCCGCTGGCGCAGCACCAACGGCCCCGAGAACGCCTTTTGCACGGTCACCTGCTGGTCGAGCGCGAAGCCGATCAGCAGCGCCATCGGATCGTTGGCGATCAGCTCGTTGGCCTCGTCCGAATCGGTGAAGTGGAGACGCTCGGGCACGCCGCCATCATAGTGACGTCCGGTTGCGGCTCTAGCGTTGTGCGCCGATGCCGCCGCTGATAAGTCGCGAGGAGGCGTTGTGCCTCGGCGAACTCGAGGATCACGCAGCGATCGAGGCGCTCGTCGAGCGCGCGTGGGAGGCTCGGGTAGAGCAATTCGGTGACTCGACGGACATGTGCTCGTTGGTCAACGCGAAGTCCGGGGGCTGCGCGGAGGACTGCGGCTTCTGCGCACAGAGCAAATACGCGGACGCCGAGACCCCGATGCACGCGATGATGGAGCCCGCGCAGATCCTCGAGCACGCCCGGGCCGCCGAGGCCGCCGGCGCCCACCGCTTCTGCATGGTGACCCAAGGGCAGGGCCTGTCGACGCGCGACTTCGAGCAGGTGCTGGCGGGCGCACGGCTGGTCGCCGAGCACACCAATCTCAAGCGCTGCGCATCGATCGGGCACATGTCTGTCGCACGCGCGCGAGCGCTGAAGGAGGCCGGCATCCAGCGCGTCCACCACAACGTCGAGACGGCCGAGTCCTACTACGACGAGGTCTCGACGACGGTCCGCTACGAAGGCCGGCTGCGGACGATCGAGGCGGTCCGCGAGGTGGGACTCGAAACCTGCGTCGGCGGCATCCTCAACCTCGGCGAAACGCGCGAGCAGCGGGTCGAGATGGCGTTCGAGCTGGCTGCGATCAACCCGACCAGCGTGCCGATCAACCTCCTGAACCCGCGCCCGGGGACCAAGTTCGGCGATCGCGAGCTGATGGACCCGTGGGAGGTCGTCAAATGGATCGCGATCTTCCGCCTGATCCTGCCGGCGGCGCTGTTCCGTCTCTGTGGCGGCCGGGTCGAGAACCTCGGCGAGCTGCAGGCGACCGCGGTCAAGGCAGGGCTGAATGGGGTCATGATGGGCAACTTTCTGACCACGCTCGGGAACACGCCCGCCGAGGACAGGTCAATGTTCGAGGACCTCGGACTGAACGTGTCCCCACAGCCCGACAACGGCTCCAACCCGCGCCCCGACAACCGCTCAGGGTGGCTCGAGGGCGAGACGCCCGACATCGTGTCGGAGGCTCTCGCCAGCCTGGAGGTCAAGCTCTGGGACCCGTCCACGCAGCTGCGCTATGCACGCAAGCGGGTCGCCCCGCCCAGGCCCGACGGGGCACCAAATCGAGGCCGGGAGCGCGACGCAGCATGATCGAGATCGACGCGCGGCTGACCGAGCTGCAGTCCCTCGGACTGCGTCGCCGCACGCGTCTCGTCTCAGGACCCCAGGGTCCGCACGTGCTGCTGGATGGAAAGCCGGTTCTCCTGCTGTGCTCCAACAACTACCTCGGCCTGGCTGACCATCCGGTCCTCCGCGAGGCGGCTGCCGAGGCGGCGATGCGCTGGGGCGTCGGCGCGGGTGCGTCGCGGTTGGTCTCCGGGACGATGACGATTCACCGTCGGCTCGAGGAGCGGCTGGCCGCTTTTGAGCGACGCCAGACGGCGCTCGTCTTTGGGTCCGGGTACCTCGCCAATGCCGGCTCGGTGGCGGCGCTCGCGCGTCCCGGTGACGTAATCTTCTCCGATCAGCTCAACCACGCCTCGATCATCGACGGCTGCCGCCTGTCACGGGCCGAGGTGTTCATCTACGACCACTGCGACGCTGAGCACCTCGAGTGGGGAATCGTCCAGGCCGAGGGCCGCGGGGCGCTGATCGTTACCGACAGCGTGTTCTCGATGGACGGCGATGTGGCGCCGCTGGAGGAGATCGTCGAGCTCGCCCAGCGTTATCGGCTCCGGACGCTGGTCGACGAGGCGCACGCGCTCGGTGTGCTGGGCCCGGGCGGCCGCGGCGCGCTCGCCGAGGCGGGTCTCGAGGACCAGGTCGACGTGATCGTCGGCACGCTCGGAAAGTCGCTCGGCTCGTACGGGGCGTTCGTCGCATGCGACCAGGCGATGGCGCGCTATCTGGTCAACTCGGCGCGGACGTTCCTGTTCTCGACTGCGCTGCCGCCACCGGCGGTCGCGGCCGCGCTGGCCGCGCTCGGACTGCTTGAGGAGCGTCCACGGCGGGTGCACAAGCTGCTGGCCAACGTGGCGGCGCTCAGAGCGGCGCTTGCGGCCGAGGGCTTTGACCTCGGAGGGTCCCGCACGCAGATCCTGCCGCTCGTGATAGGCGAGCCGCAGCAGGCGATGAAGATCTGCGAGACGGCCCTCGCGCAGGGCGTGTTCGCGCAGGCGATCCGTCCCCCGACGGTGCCGCCGATGACGTCTCGGCTGCGCTTGGCCGTGATGGCGACTCACAACGAGGAGGAGCTCCGCGCGGCGGCGCGCACGCTGGGCGCCGCCGCGCGTGCCACCGGGTTTGAGCCACGCTCGAGGATCGCGCCGGTGATCGCGCGTCCGGGGCCGGAGCCCGTGCCGCGGGCCGGAGGTGTGTTCGACTTCGAAGCGCCCGGGCCGATCAGGCGAGCTGCATAGCCGCCTCCGTTGCGCGGCTGCTTCGTGACCGGCACGGACACCGGCGTCGGCAAGACGGTGCTGACGGCGGCGATCGTCGCCTCGCTGCGCGCCGGCGGCGTGGCGGTCCGCGTGTCCAAGCCGGTGATCACCGGGCTCGACGAGCCGCCTGATGGCATCTGGCCACATGACCATGAGCTGCTGGCGCGCATCGCCGGCTGCATGCCGGAGGAGGTCGTGCTGTCGAGCTACGGGCCTCCGGTGTCGCCGCATCTGGCGTGGGAGCTTGCGGGGCGGGGGATGGCGCTGCCCGAGCTGGTCGCAGGGATCCGCGCGCGCGCCGCCGGCGACGAGGTCCTTGTGATCGAAGGCGTCGGCGGGCTGCTCGTGCCGCTCGATCATGAGTCACGCGTCCGCGACCTGGCTGTAGCCGTCGGGCTGCCGCTGCTGGTCGCCGCGCGCCCCGGGCTCGGGACGATCAACCATACGCTGCTGACACTCGAGGCGGCGCGCTCCGTCGGACTCGAGCTGGCAGGCGTGGTGCTTACGCCTTGGCCCACTGACCCGGGAACGATCGAGCGCTCGAATCTGGAGACGATCGGACGGATCGGTGAGGTCGAGGTCGGGACGCTTGCGACCGTCCGCGAGCTGACGCCGGAGCTGCTGGCAGCGGCTGCTGCCGCGCTGCCGCTCGAGCGGTGGTTGCGCTAGCGCGATTCCGACCGGTGGCGGGTCTACGTTCCGGTCATGTCCGCCCCCTCAGATCTGATCGACTCCGACCGGTGCCACCTCTGGCACCCGTTCACCCAGCAGCAGGGATGGTGCGATGAAGAGTCGCCGCTGCTGATCGACCACGCTGACGGGACCAACCTCTACGACGCGGACGGCAACGCGTACATCGATGGGGTCTCGTCTCTATGGTGCAACGTTCACGGCCACCGCCATCCCGCGATCGACGCCGCGATCCGCGCGCAGCTAGACCGCGTCGCGCACTCAACGATGCTCGGTCTCACCCACGCGCCGGCGATCGAGCTCGCGGATCGGCTTGTGGCGATCGCGCCGTCGGGCCTCGAGCGCGTGTTCTATTCGGACAGCGGTGCGACCGCAGTCGAAATCGCGTTGAAGATGGCGTTCCAGTGGTGGGCGCAGCGCGGCGAGCACCGTCGCACACGGTTCGTCTGCCTCGAGAACGCCTATCACGGAGACACGATCGGCGCCGTGTCGGTCGGCGGCATCGACATGTTCCACTCGCTCTACCGCCCGCTGCTGTTCGACGCGCTCCAGGTGCGCGCCGGCGACGCCGAGGATCTACGCCGGGTTCTGGAGGCCCACGGCGACGAGGTCGCGGCGGTGATCGTCGAGCCGCTCGTACAGGGTGCCGCCGGCATGCTGATGCAGCCGCCCGGCTACCTGCGCGAAATACGCGAGCTGTGCGACAGCTACGGCGTGCTGCTGATCTGTGACGAGGTCGCAACCGGTTTCGGCCGCACCGGGCGGATGTTCGCCTGCGAGCACGAGCGCGTCGGTCCCGATCTGCTATGCGTCGGCAAGGGGCTGACCGGTGGCTACCTGCCGCTCGCCGCGACGCTCACGACTGAGCGGATCTACGAGGGCTTCCTGGGTCGCTTCGACGAGTTCAAGACCTTCTTCCACGGACACACGTTCAGCGGCAACCCGCTCGCCTGCGCCGCGGCGATCGCGACACTCGAGACGTTCGAGAACGAGCGCACGCTCGAGCTGCTGCAGCCGAAGATCGGGCTGCTGTCAAGGCTCCTGGACCAGCGGATAGCGATGCTGCCCGGCGTCGCCGAGGTCCGCCAGCGCGGAATGATGGTCGGGATCCAGCTCGTCGCGGCGACCGCGGACGAGCGTCTTGGCCACCGCGTGACGCTCGCGGCGCGCAAGCGCGGAGTCGTGATCAGACCGCTCGGTGACGTGGTCGTTCTGATGCCGCCGCTGGCCATCTCCGAGCACGACCTGAGACGGCTGGTGGCGATCACCGCGTCCTCGATCGCCGAGGCGACCGCGGGCCGGCTGACGCACGTCGCTGCCTGAGCTGGCGCTGCGCCTCGCGCGGCGCCCTCAGTCCTCGTAAGGCGAGAAGTCCCTCTTGCGGGCGCCGCAGACCGGGCAGAACCAGGTGTCCGGGATGTCGGCGAACTCGGTGCCCGGCGGGATGCCACCGTCCGGGTCACCTTCGGCCGGGTCGTAGATGAACCCGCAGGACTCACACATGTATTTCACGCGAGCAAGCGTAGCGTCAGCCAACTCACGGTAGGGTCGGCCTAGTGTCGGCTGATCGGCCCGAGCCAGGAGTGGAGTTCAGCACCGGTGCGGTCACCGTGCCGCGGCTCGCCGCGACGGTGATCCTGCTGCGCGGCGGCGACTCGGAGCTCGAGGTGCTGCTGGCTCAGAGGACTCCGAAGGCGCGCTTCATGGGTGGCGCCTGGGTGTTCCCCGGTGGCGCCGTCTCCGAACAGGACGGGGCCGGCGACGCCGGCCTGCGTGCCGCCGCGGCACGCGAGCTGCGTGAGGAGGCCGGGATCGACCTCGCAGACCCCGACGAGCTGGTCGCGTTCTCGCGCTGGATCACGCCCGCGGTGGTCAAGATCAGATACGACACCTCGTTCTTCCTCGCGATCGTGCCGGAGGGCGCCGAGCCGGTGGTCGACGGCGAGGAGATGGTCGACGCTCGCTGGTACGCGCCCGCTGCCGCGCTCCAGGCTGCGCGCGACGGGAGGATCCTGCTCGTGTTCCCGACGATCAAGAATCTCGAGCAGCTGGCGACCTTTGGCTCCGCCGACGAGCTGGTGAACTATGCACGGTCGAACACGATCGCGCCGGTCGAGCCGCGGGTCGTCGGTGAGGGCGAGACCGCCCGGCTCGTGCTCCCGGGCGAGCCCGGCTACAGCGGTTGAGCGGCATGGCGTCCGGGCTGATCGTGGCGGTTACGGGTCCGACGGGCGACATCGGACGCTCGCTGCTGCGCGAGCTCGAGGCCAGCGACGACGTGGCCGCGATCCGGGCGATGGCACGCAGCCCGTTCGACCCGGTGGCCGCCGGGCTTCACAAGACCGACTACCGGCAGGCCGACGTCCTTGACGCCGGCGCCGTCGGGGAGGTGATCGCCGGCGCCGACGTGGTCGTCCACCTCGCGTTCGCGATCATGGGCAACCTTGAGGAGACGACGGGCGTCAATCTCGAGGGCTCGCGCAATGTGTTCCTGGCGACGATCGGCGCCGGCGCCGGACGGCTCGTTTACGCCTCGTCTGTCGCCGCATACGGATTCCACGACGACAATCCCGAGCTGCTGACCGAGGACGTGCCCGCGCGCGGGACCAAGCGCCACTACTACTCGGCCCAGAAGGCCGAGCTCGAGCAGGTGCTCGACGAGCTGCTCGACGGCTCGGCGACCGCCGCGTACGTATTCCGGCCGTGCATCGTCGCCGGCCCTGACGCACCGCTGCTGCTCAACAGCATCCCCTACCTGCAGCTGTCCGAGCGGATGCCCGCCGCCGTGCTGCGGGTGCTCGAGCTGATGCCGGCCCTGAAGCCCGTGATCCCCGACGCGGGCGTCCCGTTCCAGCTCGTCCACCACGACGACGTGGCGACCGCGATGCTCGCGGCGGTGCGCGGGCAGGGGCCGCCGGGCGTCTACAACCTGGCTGCAGACGGGACCCTGACGATGGCCGACCTCGCCTCGGCGCTCGGCTGGTACAGCGTGCCGGTGCCTGAGCTGGCTGTCGGCGCCGCCTCCGAGCTGGTTGCGCGGCTGCCGTTCATGCCCGCCGAGGCGCAGTGGATCGAGAGCCTGCGCCGCCCGGTGCTGATGGACACCGGCAAGGCGCGGCGCGAGCTTGGCTGGGAGCCCCGCCACGACGCCGCTCAGACCCTGCGCGCAATGGTCGAAACGGCGCGGTCGGAGCGGCTGATCCGTTAGCCCGCATGAGCGCGTCGGGGTCGGCCGAGCCGGGCTCAGCCGCCGCCGTAGGCGACCACGAGGTCCGACGGTCGCGAGGCTGATCGCTCCGCCCTCGCGCAGACCCCGATCGCGAGCCCTTCGGCGAAGTTGTGGATCCCTATCGCTGCGAAGGACACCAGGGCTTGGTTAGGGGACCCTAATACAGGCCGGCAAACCCAACGTACCAGTGCCAATTCCGCTGGCTGCGGGTTGGCAACTGGATTACACGCGCGATAGGCGCGCGCTACGTGTCGGAATTGAAGTCGGGCAGACCGAGCGAGTTGAGCCAATGGCTGACGGTCACGTTGAGCTGGGTGAACTCGCCGGTCCAGATCAGCACTCCC
>JBKQJQ010000546.1:0-2750 GCA_052147875.1 Solirubrobacteraceae bacterium
CACTTTCTCTGATGTCGATCGCACGCCTGACGTTCCCGCCAAGGCTGGAGTTGAACAGGCCTGACGGATCGTTCAGATCGGCACCCTTGAAGAACGTCAGCTTGACCACTTCCTTGTAGACCTCACCAGTACAGATATTCCCGTCGTGGGACCAGACCGGCGTCCCGGGGTTCGTGGCTTTCACCCACTTCCACTCCTCGACGACATCGGGGTCCGCCTCCTTGATGAGTCCTCGCACCGTGCTGAGCGTCTTGCCGCGCCAGTCGCCCAGGTCCTCGATCCGCTCGTCGATCATCTTGGAGGCGTTCGTCTCGCTGTCGGCCATCTGCATCCCTACCCAGTCAGAAGACGCCAGATACTACGCGCTCCCTATCGCATCTCTCAGGCGTTAGGACGCGGTCACGGTTCCCTGGGCCGTGCTAGCCATTGCCACGCGGATTCGACCGCAGTCCGTGACGGACGGCCGGCGCAGCGCACACTCAGCCGAATCACGGGCCTGATGCCAGGCCAATCACTCGATAGGGCTCTCGGCAGCGAACAACCATTCCGGAACACGAGTCGCACGCATCCAAGCCTGCTCGTTATCGATCAACGGTCAGCCAGTGCAGCAACAGCCTGACTGCCTCCGAACTTGGATGGGAGAGTTCACAGGTGATCCGGGGCGCGCGAGGCCGGTCAGGGTGTACGTATCAGTACGCAGGTGCTCTGCGATCGTGTACCAGGTAGGCCGTGAGCAGTGCGAGCGGGAAAAAGATCAGACTGAAGATGAAATACAGAATGAAGCTGTGGCCCTTGCGTCGAGCAACGCGAGCAGGCCAGAACGCGATGGCGACCCAGATGATCAGAAAAACGATTGCCGAGAGCGTCCAGCCGACCGCTGAGAACGCATAAAGCGTCATTGATGACCTCGTGTCTAGAGTTCTGGAGCCGCCGGAGCATCTTGGCACCGTGGCTGGGGCACATCACCCGGACGGGATGAAATCGAGCGCTCCGCGCTCGCTTCGCGAAATGCCTCCGGATCGGCTCGGCGAGGAGATCGGCTCACAGCAGCGTAATCACGCCCCTGGCGATCAGCACAAGGCCAATCACGGCGGCACCGATCACGGCGGCGGGGCGACCGCTGCGACCCATCCAGGCTCTGAACCCGGCGACCCTGCCCTGGGTGCTCTCGGGCGCGAACACGTAACCGAGCAGTGGTACCTCGATGAAGATCTGCTGCATGAGACAGAAGAACAGGACCAGCAGAATGGTCGGGACGGTTCCCGGGTTGAGCCTGTGTATGTGGTCCAATGCGTCGAGGTAGGAGACGCCTGGGTAGCTCAGACACGCTCCGACGACGAAAGTCACCTTTGGGTCACCTTTGCCCAACAGCCGAAGCGGCAGCGACTCGGTCGCCTTGCCGGCCTCCCGCTTGGCCGCCAACTTCGCCTCCTTCTTGCGCCGTCGCCGCTCCTGAAACGGCTGATCGCGTCCGGTTCGGAGAACCCACGCGATCACCAACAACAACAGTCCCACGACGATGTCCTCCAGCGGGCTGACCTTGTGCTTGGAAGTGCTCTCTGTGCTGGAGCCGTTCAGTGAGAACACGATCAGCAGGCCGAGCGTGATGCTCGTCGTATAGGCGCCGAGGAGGTAGCCGAGCATCAGGCGCTTGGGCTTTGGCAGCAGCAGCATGATGGTCACCGCTGCGAGCAGGGTCGGGTTGAGCATCGCGAGCAGCGAGAGCAAGAAGACGTCGAGCAGATTGCTGTTCACAGCGCGGGCTCCCGTTGGCGGAGGGCTTCGTGGCTCGGACCACGATCGGCGTGGCCGATCCAACCAACTCACCGTTCCGTCGCCATCACCCCAAGTAGGTGAACGCTAAAGCGCGAGGACGCCACCGGCGACCTGCTGGTATCGGCGCGTACCCGCCCGGCCAGTACAAGCACGGCATCCGTCGGGGCGACCCCGACGAGCTTCCGAAGAGGATTCGCAACATCGAGTCAGTCGCGCTGCCCGACGCCGTTCCGTTCGAGGGCTCGGCTGGAGCTCTGCTCGAGGCCTGAGGGCTGCGTCAGCGTCATCGCAGCACGAAGCCCGTGTCCAGCGGGTCGCGAGGGTCGAGCACGAACCGGTGCTCACCGGTGCGAAATGCAGCCCCGACCACCTCAGTCAGTAACCCGTCCGGTGTACGCCCGACGGCACGCGCCTGGAAGGTCGTCCCGATGATCGACTCCGCCCGCCATGTCTGGCCTTCATCGAGCGCGCCCTGCTCGAGCATCAACGCGGTTCGAGCGGACGTCGCGGATCCGCACGGCGAGCGATCAACCTCGCCGTCGGCGAAGATCGCCACCGATCGCTGGTGTAGCGGGCCGACGTCCTCGTAAAGAACCGTTCCGTAGATGCCCGACAGCCGGTCGTCGGTCGGATGGCGCGACAGCTCGGTGCCGTCAAGGTCTTGCTTCACAAGCCGCCCGGCTGAGATCAGGTCATCGACGTGCGCAGGCGATACGCGCAGCCCGAGCCGCTCCGCGGCCACGAACGCATAGATCGCGCCGCCGTAAGCGACATCGACGGTCACGCCGGCCGCAGCGACGGCGTGCTGGATCACGAACGACGGCACGTTGCGGAACGCGACGCTCGAAACGACGCCGTCGCGGACGCTCACCAGCGATCGGTGGCGATCTTCGCCGACGGCGAGGTTGATCGCTCGCCGTGCGGATCCGCGACGTCCGCTCGAACCGCGTTGATGCTCGAGCAGGGCGCGCTCG
>JBKQJQ010000547.1:0-8707 GCA_052147875.1 Solirubrobacteraceae bacterium
CGCAGGTCGTAGGCCACGACGCGGAGTCCCCGCTCGCGCAGGATCCTCGTCACCGGCCTCCAGAAGGAGAGTTGCTCGGTCCAGCCGTGGGCCAGCACAAGCGGTGCTTCGTCGCCGGCGCCGAACGCCTCGACGTGGAGCTCGGTTGTGTCGTCGGATCGGACGAGCAGCGCGTCACCTTCGAGCGGGGCGGACAGACGCGCGTACTCGGGGTCACGCGCGATCGAGTGCGCGTGGTGGCGCTGGAGCGCGATCCCAACGCCGACAGCCGCCGCCGAGACCGACAGAGCACGCGCGGTCAGCCGGCGCTTGCGCTGAGGGGTGTCGGATCCCATCGCGCAAGAACCGTACATGCCCCCCGGTTGGGGGTGATCTGCGGCGGCCGACGAGCGGCCCTTGCCGCGCAACGTAGGATTGCCGCCGTGCGGCTCGGAGTGCTCACCGGAGGCGGCGATTGCCCCGGACTGAACGCGGTCATCCGCGCGGTCGTGCGCAAGGGGATCGACGGCCACGGCGACGAATTCGTCGGCTTCCGAGACGGCTGGCGTGGTGTCCTTGACGATGTCTCCGACGAGCTTACGATCGAGTCGACGCGCGGGATCCTGCCGCGTGGAGGGACGATCCTCGGCAGCTCACGGACCAACCCCGACAAGCGCGAGGGCGGCACGGACCTGGTGCGCGAAACGCTCGAGCGCCATCGCCTCGACGGCCTGATTGCGATCGGCGGCGAGGACACGCTGGGCGCCGCGAACCGGCTCGGTCAGGCGGGAATCAACGTGATCGGGATCCCGAAGACGATCGACAACGACCTCGGCGCGACCGACGTGACGTTCGGGTTCGATACCGCTTTGCATGTCGCGACCGAGGCGATCGACCGGCTCCACACGACAGCCGAGAGCCACCACCGCAACCTGGTGGTCGAGGTGATGGGGCGAAACGCCGGCTGGATCGCGCTGCACTCCGGGATTGCCGGGGGCGCCGACGTGATCCTGATCCCCGAGATTCCGTTTGACATCAGCGAGGTCTGCCGGCTGATCGAGCGCCGCCACGCGCGCGGGCGCTACTTCGCGATCGTCGTCGTCGCCGAGGGCGCGCAGCCGATCGAGGGGACGATGAGCATCTCGACCGGCGAGCTCGACGAGTTCGGACACCCGCGGCTTGGCGGCATCGGTCAGCGGCTTGAGAAGGAGATCGAACAGCGGACGGGCTTCGAGACGCGCGCGACGGTGCTCGGCCACGTCCAGCGCGGCGGTACCCCGACGGCCTTTGACCGGGTGCTCGCGACGAGGCTCGGGCTGGCAGCGATCGACGCCGCCCACCAGGGCCACTGGGGGTCGATGACCGCCCTGAGATCGACTCAGATCGAGCTCGTCGCGCTCGCCGACGCGGTTGCCGAGGTGCGCCGGGTGCCGGTCGAGGAGTACGAGCGCTACGGGGTGCTGTTCGGCTGAGGCGGGATGGGTTCACCAAAAGATGACTGTTTCGAGACCAGGCGTTATGACTATGCTGCTTTTTGTGGCGGTGCCCGCTACCACAGCTATCACGCCGTGACAGCGACTTCCGAGACAACGGACCTCGACCGGCTGTGCGTGGACACGATCCGCACGCTGTCGATGGATGCCGTCCAGAAGGCGAACTCCGGGCATCCGGGCGCACCGATGGGGCTGGCGCCGCTCGCCTACGTGCTCTACGCGCGGGTCATGCGCCACAACCCCTCAAATCCCGACTGGCTGGACCGCGACCGGTTCATCCTGTCGGCCGGGCACGCGTCGATGCTGCTGTATTCGGTGCTGTACCTGACGGGCTACCCGATGACGCTCGACGACATCAAGCACTTCCGTCAGGTCGGCTGGCCGACCGCGGGGCACCCCGAGCGTAAGTACAGCCCCGGGATCGAGGCGACCACCGGGCCGCTCGGGCAGGGGATCTCGATGTCGGTCGGGATCGCGCTCGCAGAGCACATGCTTGCCGCGCGTTTCAACCGCGACGACCACGACATCATGGACCACTACACGTTCGTGATTGCGTCCGACGGCGACATGCAGGAGGGGGTTGCGTCGGAGGCGTCGTCGCTCGCAGGTCACCTTGGACTCGGCCGGCTGATCGTGTTCTACGACGACAACAAGATCCAGCTCGCGGGCCCGACCTCGCAGTCGTTCTCCGAGGACGTCGCGGGACGCTACGAGGCGTACGGGTGGCACGTCCAGCACATCGGCGACGTCCAGGACGTCGGCACGGATCTTTCGCTCGATCAGATCGAGGAGGCGACCCGAACCGCGATGGCGATCGAGGACCGGCCGTCGCTGATCCTCGTGCGTTCGCACATCGGCTACGGCAGCCCCCACAAGCAGGACACCTCCGCGGCGCATGGCTCGCCGCTTGGCGAGGAGGAGGTTCGCCTGACGAAGGAGGCGTACGGCTGGGACCCCGACAAAAAGTTCTACGTGCCCGACGAGGCGCTGGCGCAGTTCCGTCGCTGCTGCGAGCGGGGGCGCGACCTCGAGGCCGAGTGGGACGCCCGCTTCGACGCCTACCGCAGGGAGTTCCCCGGGCAGGCTGCGCAGCTCGAGATGATCGATGCCGCCAAGCTCCCCGACGGCTGGGACGCGGGCGTGCCGCGCTTCTCGCCCGACGATGATCCGATCGCGACCCGCAAGGCATCTGGCGTGACGATCCAGTGGGCCGCAAAGGCGATCCCGCAGCTCATCGGTGGGTCGGCCGACCTCTCGACCTCGACGGACACGGACATCGACGACGGCGGCGACGTCGAGAAGGGCCAGTACGCGGGTCGCAACCTCCGCTTCGGCGTCCGCGAGCACGCGATGGGCGCGATCGTCAACGGCCTCGGACTGCACGGCTTCCGCGCCTTCGGCGCCACCTTCCTGACGTTCTCCGATTACATGCGCGGCGCCGTCCGCTTGTCGGCGCTGATGAAGCTGCCGTCGATCTGGATCTACACGCACGACTCGATCGGCCTCGGTGAGGACGGCCCCACGCACCAGCCGATCGAGCAGCTCGCGGCGCTGCGGGCGGTCCCGCGCCTGAACGTGGTCCGCCCCGCCGACGCGAACGAGACCGCGCTCGGGTGGCGGTTCGCGTTGCGAAACAGCGAAGCACCGACAGCTTTCGCGCTTTCGCGCCAGAACCTCCCGATCCTCGATCCCGACGCGATCCCCGACGACGCGATCGAGCGCGGCGCCTACGTCCTGCGCGACGCCGAGGGGGGCGATCCGGAGCTGATCCTGATCGGGACCGGATCCGAGGTATCGCTCTGCCTGCAGGCGGCCGAGGTGCTGGACGGCGTGCGCGTGCGGGTCGTCAGCATGCCGTGCATGGACACCTTCACGGTCGCCGACGAGGCCTACCGGGAGCGGGTGTTGCCGGCGTCGTGCATCGCCAGGGTGGCGGTCGAAGCCGCCAGCCCACTCGGTTGGGACAAGTGGATCGGGCCCGCCGGTGCCTTCTTGGGGATGACGACTTTCGGCGAGTCCGGACCGGCCAAGGACGTCTACGAGCACTTCGGCATCACCGCTGAGCACGTCGCACAGCTCGGACGCGAGGCCGTGGAGCGAGCGCGGCGAGCCGGACCGTGAGCGCCGCCCAGGACCTGGGCACACTTCCTGACGAGAACCCGCTCGTCGCGGGACTTGAGCGCCTACCGGTCCGCCCGACGTCGCTGGTGATCTTCGGCGCGACCGGCGACCTCGCGCACCGCAAGCTGCTGCCGGCGCTCTACAACCTCGCGCACGAGGGCCAGCTGCCCGAGCGCTTCGAGATGATCGGGGTCGGCCGCCGCGACCAGCACCACGACGACTTCCGCGAAGCGGCGACCGACTCGATCGAGCGCTACTCGCGGCGCGCGCCCGACCGGGCGGTGCTGGAGGGTCTGCTCGACGACATGCGCTACGTGCAGGGCCAGTTCGATGACGACGAGGTCTACGCCGAGCTGGCACGGACGCTGACCGAGTTCGACGAGCAGGCGGGCGGCGTGCTCGATCGCGTTTTCTACCTGTCGACCGCGCCGGGCTTCTTCCCGCTGATCGCGGGCAAGCTCGGCGCCGCAGGGCTCGACAAGGCCGCCGGCGCGAACGTCCGGATCGTGATCGAGAAGCCGTTCGGCTACGACCTCGCGTCCGCCCGCAGGCTCAATGCGCAGTTGCTCGAGGTGTTCGAGGAGCCGCAGATCTTCAGGATCGACCACTACCTGGGCAAGGAGACGGTCCAGAACCTGATGGCGCTGCGGTTCGCCAACTCGCTGTTCGAGCCTGTCTGGAACCGCAACTACATAGACCAGGTTCAGATCACTGCCGCCGAGGACATCGGGATCGAGGGGCGTGCCGGCTACTACGAGGGCGCCGGTGCGCTGCGCGATCTCGTTCAAAACCACATGATGCAGCTGCTGGCGCTGCTGGCGATGGAGCCGCCGACCGCGTTTGACGCCGACCGCGTGCGCGACGAGAAGCTGAAGGTGCTCGAGGCGATCGTGCCTCCTGAAGTCGACCAGGTCGCGTCGATGGCGGTCCGCGCCCAGTACGGCCCCGGCGTCGTCGGTGGCGTGCACGTGCCCGGTTACCGCGAGGAGGAGGGGGTCGCGGCGGACTCGCGAACGCCGAGCTACGCCGCCCTGCGGCTGCACGTGTCGAACTGGCGCTGGGCCGGGGTGCCGTTCTACCTGCGGACCGGCAAGCGGCTGGCGCGCAAGCTGACCGAGATCGCGGTGATCCTCAAGCCGGTCCCGCACATCGCCCTTCAGAGCTCGGGCTCGGTCGGGATCCAGGCCAACCAGATCGTTTTCACGGTGCAGCCCGACGAGGGCGTGTCGGTGTCGATCGGCGCCAAGATCCCCGGCCCGCGGATGCGGATCCGTCCGGTCAACATGGAGTTCCGCTACGGCACCGCGTTCCTCTCGGAGTCGCCGGAGGCCTACGAGCGGCTGATCCTCGACGCGATGCGCGGTGACGCGACCCTGTTCACGCGAAACGACGAGATCGAGGCGCTGTGGGGCGTGATCGACCCGATCCTGGTCGCCTGGGACGAGGATCAGACCTCGCCGATCTCGCAATACGAGTCCGGCTCCGCGGGCCCCGCTGAAGCCGACCGGCTGATGGACGACGGGAGGGTCTGGCGGCGGCTGTGACAGAGGACGTCTGGTACGAGCAGGACACCAACCCGGATGCGATCGAGGCGGCGCTGCGACGGCTGCTGTTCCGCCGCCACGCCGAGAACGAGGCGCTGGTTCCCGCCCGGGTGCTGAATCTCGTGGTGATCGTCGACCGCGACTGGAAGGGGGAGATCGCCAATCGGCTCGAGCGCGTGGGTCGCTACCAGGCATCGAGGACCGTCCTGTGCGCGGTCGAGCAGGGACGTACGCAGCTCGACGCGGTCGCGACCGTGAGCTACGAGGAGCCCGGCGCGGGCAGCCTCGGGGTCGTCCGTGAACACGTGGAGATCGATCTCGGGCCCGAGCACCTCGACGCGCTCGAGACGGTCATCGACCCGGTGCTCGCAGCCGGTATGCCGACGATCGCGTGGGCGCCGCATGGCCACGACGACGCGATCCGGCGGATCCTGCCGCTGATCGAAGTGATCCTGCTCGACTCTGACGACCTACCGGAGCCTGTCGACGCGTTTGCGCGCGCAGGCGACCTGTCCGGCAACGCCTACATCGTCGACCTCGCCTGGCTGCGGACGACGCCGTGGCGCGAGCGGCTGGCGGCAAGCTACGACCTGCCGGTGCGCAGGCCACGCCTGGCGCGGCTCGCCGCACTCGACGTCTGCCATCGAGAGCACTCGACGGCGAGCGGCCTGCTGCTGGCCGGCTGGCTCGCCTCGCGGCTTGGTTGGGAGCGAGCGCCGTTGTCGTACGAGGCCGGCGCGCAGCTGCGCGGATCGCTGCGGCGCGAAGGCGGCGAGGTGGCGGTCTCGATGCGAACGCTCGAACAGGAGGCGCCGGGGCTCGGCGGCGTCACGCTCGCCTCAGACCTGGGGACCTCACTGTCGCTGCAACGTGGGGATGGAGGGCTGGACGCAACCGAGCGGCAGTCCGACGGCACCACCCGTCAGTGGAAGATCCTCGGCGCGTCCCGCGGCGAGGGCGGGATCCTCGGCGAGGGCGTCAGACAGGCGCTGCTGCGCGACCCGACCTACAGACCGGCGCTCGACGCGGCGCGGGAGCTCTGCCCGGCGTGACGCTCTCGCTGGAGGTGGTGCAAGACCCGGCGCGCGCGGCTGCCGCGATGATGGTCAGCGCCGCGCTGGGCGGGGGACAGATCGTGCTGGCGGGGGGGACGACGCCGCGGACCGCGAACGGGCAGTTCGTCGATGCAGTCAACGCCGTCGGTCTGGATCCAGCCGGCACCACATTCTGGATCGGCGACGAGCGGTGCGTCGGCCCCGACGACGAGCACTCCAACTACCGGATGATCACCGAGTCGCTGATCGAGCCGCTGGCCGGCGTCGGCGAGCTAGACGTGCGGCGGATCAAGGGCGAGCTCGGGCCAGAGGCTGCCGCCGCCGACTACGAGCGGCAGCTTCGCGCTGCGGGGACGCCCGAGTTTGATCTCGTGATGCTGGGTCTCGGGCCTGACGGCCACACGGCGTCGCTGTTCCCAAACCAGGCCTCGCTCGACGAGCGCCGGCGGCTGGTGGTCGGCGTGCCCGAGGCAGGTCTTGAGCCGTTCGTGCCGCGCGTGACGTTGACGATCGCAGCGCTGACCGCCGCCAAGCAGATCGTGTTTCTCGCCGAGGGCGACTCGAAGGCGGACGCGATCGCAGCGGCGTTCGGCCCGAATGCGAAGCCGGACCCGAGCGTGCCCGCGTCGCTGCTGGTCGAAGATGCGAAGGAGCTGATCGTGCTGATGGATCGAGCTGCAGCCGCGAAGGTCAAGCTGGGAGCAGGGTCGTGACGGAGGTCATCGGGGTCGACCTTGGTGGCACCAAGGTCGCGGTCGCCCGCCTGCGCGACCGCGAGCTTGGCGAGTCCGTGCTCGAGCCGACGCAACGGTCGGGACCAGAGCCGCTGATCGAGCAGCTTGTGTCGATGATTCAGTCTGCCCGGAGCGATGACCTCGGGGGCGTGGGGATCGGCGTCCCGTCGATCGTCGAATTCGACACCGGGCGGGTGGTTTCGTCGGTGAACGTCCCGCTCGCCGACATCCCGCTGCGGGAGGTCCTGGGCAAGCGGCTCGGGGTGCCGGTGTTCGTCGACAACGACGCGACGGTCGCGGCGCTCGCCGAAGCGCACGATGACGAGCTGCGGATGGTCGCCCGGGATCTGGTGATGATCACGGTCGGCACCGGGGTGGGGGGTGGCCTGGTGCTGGGGGGGCGGATCTATCGCGGCGCGACCGGCGGCGCCGGCGAGGTTGGTCACACGCTGATCGCGGCCGATCTGTCAGACGGGGTGCCGGTCCCCGGACGGTTTCCGCAGGCCGGCTCGTTCGAATATGAGGCCGCCGGCGTGGCGCTCGACAGGCTTGTGGAAGCGTCCGCCGCCCGGCATCCGGAATCGGCGCTCGGACAGCTGCGTGCCGCGGGCGAGAAGCCGACCGGTGTCGAGGCCGTCGAGGCTGCGCACGAGGGGGACGCGGAGGCGGTCGCGATGGTGGCGCTGTGGGCACAGCGGCTCGGAATCGGGATCGCCAACGCGATCAACACGTTTGACCCCGACGAGGTCGTGATCGGGGGCGGCGCCGCGCGCGCCGGCGACATGTTGCTCGTGCCCGCGCGTCGGGTCGCGGAGAGCTACGTCGTGCCGGGGCTCGGCGGTGCGACCAAGATCCGCCTCGCGCGCCATGGGGTGCGCGCCGGGGTGCTGGGGGCGGCGTTGCTCGCGCTCCACGAGCTGCTGGACGATCCGTCCGCGTCGCCGACCAGCGTGGCCGCTTGACCCCACACCCAATTCTGATCGCCCGCCACGGTGAGACTGAGTGGAGTCTTAGCGGCCAGCATACGAGCCGCACCGACCTGCCGCTCCTTCCGGAGGGACGACGGCGGGCCGAGGAGATCGGCACCGAGCTCAGCGGGCGCGAGTTCGCGCTCGTCCTGTGCAGCCCGCTGCGCCGCGCTCGGGAGACATGCGAGCTCGCCGGGCTCGGCGATCGGGCCGAGCTCGCCGACGACCTGCGCGAATGGGATTACGGCGAGTACGAGGGCCTGACGACGCCCCAGATACGCGAGCAGAACCCGAGCTGGAACCTTTGGCGTGACGGCTGCCCGGGCGGCGAGCGGCCCGACCAGGTGGCGCTGCGCGCCGACCGGGTGATCGCGCGGCTGCTGAGTGTCGACGGCGACACCGTTGCGTTCGCACACGGCCACATCCTGCGAGTCCTGACCGCCCGCTGGCTTGAGATGGAGCCGTCTGCCGGGGCGCGGTGGGTGCTCGGCGCGGGTTCGACCGCGGTGCTCGGTTACGAGCGCGAGACGCGCGTGATCCGGCGCTGGAACACCAGCTCAGGCTGACGCGACTCGTCACCGCCCGGCGGTGACAGATGTCATGGCCGATTTCGGCCGCGCGGCACTTACGCTACGCCAGCGTCGCACCTACTCTGGCTGGCATGAGTTCATTGCAAACACACCCGGACGCGCCGGCGATCGAGGTGGCGGGTCTGCGAAGGACCTACGGCGAGCTCGAGGCCGTCCGAGACGTGAGTTTCGAGGTGGCCCGGGGCGAGGTCTTCTGCCTGCTCGGTCCCAACGGCGCTGGTAA
>JBKQJQ010000548.1:0-2911 GCA_052147875.1 Solirubrobacteraceae bacterium
GGCAGCTGGACGCGGCTCAAGGCCTGCCGGGGCAACCACTGCGGCTGGGCGTTCTATGACCACAGCCGCAATCAGGGTTCAAGCTGGTGCGCAATGTCGGTTTGCGGACAGCGCGCCAAGGCGCGCAGATACCGCTCGAGAAGGAAACGATGAACGCTGGACGGTCGAGATCCAGCCGACGGATGCTCGATCTGCTCGGCCTCGGGTGTGCGCTGCTCGTCGTTGGGTGTGGTGGGAGCTCGGCGCCCGCCAAGCCGCCCTCCGCCGCGCATCGGCGGGCCGCGGCGCCGACGCTGTGCGAACCCAACGTGCGCGACGCGATCACGCGCTTTTTGAAGGTGCCCACGGCGAAGATCACCGCCACCGAATCGGTCGGCAACGATGCGGAGCCGCAGTGCACGTTCGTCACGCACGTAGCCGGTGGCCGGCGCATCTCCGTGACCGCCAACGTCGGCGTCGAGGTCGGCGCCTACTTCATCCTCGAACGGACGGAAGTCGAGGCATCGCAGATGTTCGCTCCGACGCGCCTCAGCCCGGCGCCTCAGGCCGTCCCCCGGCTGGGGCTCGAAGCCGACTGGTTTCCCGCCGAGACGCACCTGATGGCCACCGATGGCACGCGACTGGTCACGACGACCGTGATCTGGCGCGGAGCCGGCCAGGCCCGCAAGACGGCACTCGCGACCGTCGTCACCCGCCCCTATCTGAAGACCCCGCACGGGAAGGCCGCGATCGCGAAGGCAGAGGGCTACCCCTCTGGCTGATCCCGGCTCAGGCCGGGGTGATGGTGGCGGGGTCGGGCCGTTCGCGGTACAGCCTCGCGACCTCGTCGGCGCGGCACCGCAGGCACGCGCGCTGGTTGAGGTAGCCCTTGTCGGTGATCTCGCCCGCGTCGAGGCTCGGCGGCTCGGTCAGCAGCAGCAGCCGCTCGACACGCAGCGATGAGCCCTCGCCGGCGGCAAGCTCGGCCAGTGCGCTGGCGAGGTGGGTGCGCAGCCGGGGATCGTCGAGCGCGACGCTCCCGACGCCGCCGCAGATCTTCGCGGCTTCGGCTTGGTTGACCCATGCCAGCGCGCCGACGTACGGCTGGTCGTGGCCGCAGATGACGGCGTCGGTGAGTACGCCCGCGACGCTCAGCAGCCTCGTCCGGAGCGGTCCAACGGTCACCCAGGTGCCGGTCAGCAGCTTGAAGTCCTCCGCGATCCGGCCATCGAACAGCAGTCCCTTGTTGGGGTCCCGAGGATCGACGAGCTTGACCGCGTCACCCGAGCGGTAAAAGCCCTCGTCGTCGAACGCCTCCGCAGCCAGCTCGGGACGCTTGAAGTAACCCGGGGTGACATTCGGCCCCTTGACTCGGATCTCGAGCTTGTCGGCCTCGGGTGCGAGCTTGATCGTGGTCGACGCGAGCGGCACCCCCATGCAGCCGATCACCGCATCGGCGAAGTGCGCGCTGGTGGCCGCGGGCGCGGTCTCAGTCGTGCCCCAGCTCGACGTCAGGGGGACCTCGTGGTCGGCGATCCGTTCCGCGATTGCTCGCATCCGGACCGCCAGCGCGTCGGGCAGCGCCGCGCCGGCATAGAACATGAATCGAAGCCGGCTGAAGAAATGCCGGGCCAGCCCAGGGTCGCTCTCCAGCGCGCCGGCGAGCAACGCGAACCCGGCGGGCACGTTGAAGTAGACGGTCGGTGCCACGGCCGTGAGCGCGCCGACGGTGCGACCGAACAGCTGCGGCACCGGTCGGCCGTCGTCGATGTACAGCGTGCCGCCGTTGAACAGAACGAGGTTGAGGTTGTGGTTGGCGCCGAACGTGTGGCTCCACGGAAGCCAGTCGACGAGCACCGGCGGCTCGGTGGCCAAAAACGGCCAGATCAGCTGCAGCATCGCCTGGTCTGAGCACAGCATCCGGTTGGTATTGATGACGCCCTTAGGCGCGCCGGTCGAACCGGACGTGAACAGCAGCTTGACGACCGTCTCCGGGCTCAGCGTGTCGTACGCCTGCTCGACGGCCGTTCCGGGGGTGGAGCGAAGCAGATCGTCGAGCCGCAGCGCTCCGGGGCGTGCGCCTCGCGCGACCAGCGCTTGCCCGCCGAGCGCGTCGAGTGCCTTCGCGTACGGCTCCGCGTCGTCGGCGAACATCAGCCCAGGTTGCGTCAGCTCGGCGATCGCCCTGATGCGGGCGTGATCGGCGCTCATCAACGAGTACGCGACGCTGATCGGCATCACCGGCACAGCTGCGGTGTAGGCGGCGAGGCTGAGCAGCAGGTGCTCGATCGAGTTGGCCGACAGCACCATCAGCGGCCGGTCAGGACCGAGACCCAGATCCAGCAGCGACTGCGCGAGCGCATCGGCCTGCGCGCGCGCTGCGCCGTAGCTCAGCGTCTCCCAGCGATCGCCGGCGCCACGTTGCGCGGCGAGCGTCCGACCGGGGTGCTCGGCCGCCTTTGACCGCAGCACGGAGGCGATCGACGGCTCGAAATCGCCAAGCTCTTGGAGCGCACGGAGGATGATCGCCCCGTCCCGGCGATGCTCGATCGTTGTGTTGGGCGCGGCAAACGTTTCACTGCTCATTCGTGCTCCTCACCCCGGACGGTCGATCAGCGTCGAGAGCACGATCAGCGTCCTCGTGCGCAGGACGTTGGGGTCGTGCCTGAGCGTCTCGACGAACCTCTCGAGGTCGGCGATGCTCCCGACGCGCGCGCGAACCAGCGCATCCGCCTCCCCCGAAACCGTGAACGCGGAAATGACCTGGTGCATACCTGTCAGCGAGCGGCCGACGTCGGCCGGGGCGATCCGGTCGGCACAGTAGACCTCGATCAGCGCCTCGATCCCCTCGCCCAGCGCCTGGGGCGCGATCCGGGCGCCGTAGCCGACGATCACGCCGTCGCGCTCGAGGCGGTCTACCCGCCGTTTGACG
>JBKQJQ010000549.1:0-2851 GCA_052147875.1 Solirubrobacteraceae bacterium
GTTGTCGACCGTCACGACGTTGCCCTCGATCGATCCGCTGACACCAGTGGTCGCGGACCACGCCTGCTGCTCGGCGAGCAGGTTGGCGATCGCCTGCTCAGTGAGCTGCTCGATCGGGGCGGTCGAATTGAAGTACTCGTTGTACTGGTAGAGCAGCGGATCGAGCGCCTGGTAGAGCGTCCCGTCACCGGCCGTGCAGGGTGCGCCCGCAGCACATGTCGCCGGCAAGACGTAGTTCGCGGGCGGCAGCAGATCGGGTGACTCCTCTGACCCTGACGGCGGTGTGCCGATGATGTTGGTCTGGTGGACGTAGCTCGGGCGCGGGTCGTTATTCATCATCGTGCCGAACAGACCCGAGACCACCTGGACGACGACATCGCGGAAGTTGCAGGTCGTCGGGCAGGCGAACGATCCGGCCGGGTACAGGGTCTGGTACTCGTCGAGCTCCTGCTGGTCGGTCGCCGCGTTGTAGTAGATGTTGACCGGGTGGCGCGGGACGACTTGGGCCGTTCCGTCCAGGAAGGTCGAGTTCACCCCGTATTCGGCGCCGCTGTAGCTCACGCCGTAGCCGAACTGAGTGGCGGGCGGGTTGGGGTACGGCTTCGACGCGTCGGCACCGACCGCCGTTATTCCGACCGCCTCGAGCGCCGGGATGAACCATTCGTTCTGCTCCCAGGGCGACTCGGTCGCGTTCTCCGCTGACGTGGACGGCTCGGTCGTAGCCGTGCCGGCGACGCCGGTGTCCGTGTAGGTCAGCTCCGGCTCGCCGCCGCCCGTGACGTCGCTCGTCGAGGTGGGGTTGTTGGTATCGGCGGACGTCGCATCGAATGGCGTCGACACGACTCCGTATGCCGATCCCGCGGCGGGCGGAAGCAATGTCCATGTGAAGCCCGTGGTCGCGTTTTGCGTCGCGGTGTACCCGCGGTACACGAGGTAGTCCGCGGCGTGGCAGATCGCCTGCCACGAGAGCGAGATCTCGTTTGTCGTCCCGGTCGCCACGTCGATCGGCGAGGTTACGAACGCCGACGATTGACCCGCGGTCGACGAGTTCGTGAACTGGTCGGTGACCGCATACTCGTACGTGCCGGCCGCGAGCGTGCCCCCAGTCGCGCTCTGCGTCGTCAGATCGGTGTCGAGATCCGGCGGATCGACCGTCGCCGGGTTCCCCGGGACAAGATTCGCGAACCCGGAGTGGTTGCCTGGGACGAATACGTGCGGATCCTCGGCGCCGAGCGCGGTCGTGCCGCTGTCGTCCGTGGCTAGACCGAGACCCCCAGTCCCCGCGGTCCCTCCGGGCGCGGCGGCGGCGGCGCTGGTGTTCTCGTTCAGCTCAGCCTCGATGTAGTTCTGAGTCGCGCAGCCCACGTCGAGATAGGGCGTGTCGTATGTGTGGCTTATCCACCCGAACGAGTCCGCATAGGGCTTGCCGGCCGCCGCGTTCCCCGGCCCGCAGTTGGAGCTGCAGGTAGCCTGGAACGCTGCCAGAAGCGGATCGGTACCGCCGTTATCTGCCTGGTAGGCGGCGGTGCCGCCCATGTTGAACAGCTGATCCATCCGGAAGTTGTGGGTTGCCTCCCAGGTGGCCGCGGTCGCGACGTCAGAGGGGTTCATCCGCATCGCATCCGCGTCGTTGTAGTCGATCTGATGAGTCGCCGTGTCCCAGACGTCGTCCGGGGTGAACGTGTCGTCGATGTCCATCTCCAGGTAGTTGCGCTGGTCGCCGAAGTAGGTGTTACGCGCCAGCCAGTCGAGCTCTCCGTGACGCAGCAGTTCACTCTGGAGGTAGTTCTGGTTCTCGTTGAAGGTCTGGAACATCGTCTCGCGACCATCGGGAGTCGTGTAGATGCCAAGCAGCGTGCTGCCACCCGGACCCGTGAGCAGCGGATCGACGTTCTGGCCCGCCACCGGCCTCCCCTCGTATGCCCAGGTTGACTGCGTTGGGTCGACCGCGGCGGCGTTGAGATACGGGAACACCTGCTTCGCCGCGGCTGTCAAAGTCAGCGCGGTTCCGAGGGGCAGCGCGGCGCCGCCCGCCGGGTTGGGCGCAGTGAGCCCGTAGTCGCTGCTCGGGACGGCGTAAGCGGTCACCTGGCGCACGGAGAACTGATGCTCGAAGGTCTGCAGCCTCGCCCACTGAGCGTCGCTCAGCCCCATCAGGCCGGAGAGCATCACGACGACGCCTTGATAGTTGGCGACTTGGGTGCCGTTCGCGGCCGTCGAGGAAAGCGCGGGCAGCGCCACGCTGCCCGGCGTGCTGCTGTTTGTGGTCACCGTGTCGTAGGGGACGCCTTCGCGCTGGAGCGTGTTGACCCAATCGCCATACGAAATTGCGGAGTTCGCATTCGCGCTGTCGGTGATCAGCAGGACCTTCATCCCGATCTGCTGGGCAGGAGCGGCAGCCGAGGCGACGGCTGCACCTGAGCCGGCGAACACCGGCGGGATGCCGGTCACGCCCACCACGCCGACGACGATGGCAAGCGATGCGATCAGCAAGCCGAAAAGGCGCTTCATTTAGTTCCGTCCCTACTTGGTCATGGGCCAACTAGCGCCTACGGCATACGTTCCCGCGGCACAGGTGGCCCCCGGTGACAGCGGCACAGGTGCCCCCCGGCGACGAGCCCCTGGTGGAAGACGCAGTGTGTCCCCCGACCCGACGAGCGCCAATGGGCTCCCTCACCCCTTCCTGCGTTCAAGGCGTGAACGTCGTCGTGTCCATCGCGGCGTACCGATCCAGCGATCTGGGATCGGGTCGCAGCAGCACGGGGAAGCGCCGACGGATGCCCGGACGCGGCTGCGCCGGCAGCGGGTATCACTTCCGCGGCCGGCGCGCTGCGATCCACGCTGCGATCAG
>JBKQJQ010000550.1:0-5179 GCA_052147875.1 Solirubrobacteraceae bacterium
CGCCGCCGCGGTTGTGGTGGCGGAAGTGGATCGCGAGCACGAACAGGATCGGAACGATGATCGCCGCCCCGAGCCCGAGGTACGTCCGCTTCTGGAAGCGCAGCTTGAACATCTCCCAGCGGTAAACGGTCGCGACGCCTGGCATCAGCTGGCCGCCTTGGCCGGCTCCGGCTCGGGCCTCGGCACGCCGGCACCGTCGCCCTCCGTGAACGAGAAGAACAGGTCCTCGAGTGTGACCGTCTGCGGCGTCAGGACTTTGATCAGCGCGCCCGCCTCGACCAGCGCCTGCGACAGTTCAGCGGCGGCCCGCTCGTCGGCGGTGAACGTGATCCGGCCGTGCTCATCGACGCGGGCGTCGGTAATGCCTGGCTGCGCGCCGGCGATCTTCAACGCGCGGGCGTCATCGGTCGTCTCGAGCCAGTACGCGGTGCCGGCGCCGCGCTTGAGCGCCGCGATCTCACCCTCGTAGACGATCCGCCCCGAGCGGACAATCGCCACCCGGTTGCACAGCTCCTCGACCTCCGCCAGCAGGTGGCTCGAGAGCATCACGGTCATCCCCGCGTCCGCCAGACGCCGGATCAGGCGCCGCATGTCGCGCATCCCCGCCGGGTCCAGCCCGGTCGCTGGCTCGTCGAGCAGCATCAGCCTGGGGTCGCGCAGCAAGGCGGCGGCGATCCCGAGACGCTGGCGCATGCCGTGCGAGTAGCCGCCGACCCGGTCTTTGGCGCGGTCCGTCAGCTCGACGGTTTCAAGCGCCCGCGGGATGCGGTCAGACGCGTCGCCGCCGTCGTAAGCCGCCAGCAGCTCGAGGTTGCGCAGGGCGGTCAGGTACGGATAGAAGGTCGGCGCCTCGACGAACCCCGCCACGCCCTGCAGCGCTTTGACGGTCTCCATCGGGTCGCGCCCGAACAGGCGCACGGTCCCCGCCGTCGGGCGGATCAGGCCCAGCATCATCCGCAACGAGGTCGTCTTACCGGCGCCGTTGGGGCCCAGGTAGCCGTACACGTCGCCGGTGTTGACCGTGACGTCGACGCCCGCCACCGCGGTCAGCTCGCCGTAACGCTTGACGAGCCCGCGCACCTCGACCGGCGGCGGGCTCGCCTGCGAAACAGCGGCTTCGCTCACAGCGCTCGTGCGGCCGCCTCAGCCGCCACCTGCGGGACCGAGCCCAGCACCGTGTAGCCGACCCCGCCGCGGTTGAACGTGAGCACCGTGCCGAGCGCGGTGACGAGCTCCTGGCCGGTCACGCCGTGGATCGACACGGTCGGCAGGCTGAACGACGGCTGGCCGTTGGCCTGGCTGCTCTGCGATTGGCCGGAGGAGGAGGCGTTGGCCGACTGCGCCTGCTCGATCACGATGATCCCGCCCAGCCCCTGGCCGTAGGTGACCAGCGCGGCGTGCTTGCCGCCCATGTCGAGCAACGACACCGAGTGCCGCGGCAGGTCGACCAGCTTCGTCGGCGCGACGAGCGTGAACGGCACCGTGTGGGCGACCGCGGCGTAGCCGCTCGCTTGATGAGCTGCGTGCTTGCCGCGCGGCTTCGCCTTGAGTCTCGCCGCGTGCGCGGGTGCGCCGGAGTGACTCGGGGTCGAGATCGTCACGATCTTCGATCCAGCCGGCGGGCTGACGTTGAAGTCCGACGCCGGGACCGCGCCGTACGAGATGTCAGTCACCTTTAGCTGCAGGACCGGTGACGGGTTGTTGCGGGCGTAGATCGCGATCCGCAGCGGCACGCCGTGAACCGCGTCCCACGCGAGCTGCAGCGAACCGAGGAGGCCGCCGTCGTGCCGCGGCGAGATCCGCACCGTGTAGACCGGCTGCCCGGCGACGTCGCCGGGAATCGCGCCCGACAGGTTGACGTGCTTGACGAACTTGTCGATCTCGGACTGGATCGAGGCGATCGTCGGGATTCCGCTGTCGGCCTTCGCGCTGCGCTTGTCGCTGCTCGACGAGCTTTGAGGAATCGTGCCCTCGTAGACGGTGTGCTGTGCCGGATCTGAGATCCAGAAACGGTTGCCGTTGACGACGATCTGGGCGTCGCCGTTGTCGGACTGCAGCTCCAGCCGCAGACGGTGATCGCCGATCCACAGGCGGCCGGTAGGCGTGCCCTGGAGTAGCGGGTCGGTGCCCTGGAAGTCAGATGAGCCGATCAGGCTGTTGGTGAAGCTGATCCGCGCCGAGATGCCCTTGACCGCGGGCGCGTTCATCGCCTGGTGAAGGGCCACCGCGAGCCGCTCGCGCTTGGGTACGGGGCCCGAGCCCTGGGCTGCAACCGCGATCGCGGTGCCGACGGCGATCGCGACAACGACGCCGGCGATAACCGCCAGCAGTCGGCCGGTGGGTGCTGTACGCAGGAATTTCACTCGGACACCGCCTTTTCTCGGAACGCGTCCAAGATCGCAGGTCAGCTTGAAATTACTCTGACAGATGGCTGAGCCGGGCCCGCCGGGTCTGTACGTTTGTGCGTAGATGTGCCGCCTATTTGGCATGAGCGGTGGTTACGAGCCCGTCAAGGCGCAGTTCTGGCTGCTGAAGGCGCCCGACTCGCTATCGGACCAGAGCCGTCGCGAGCCCGACGGCACCGGGATCGGCAAGTTCGCGGTCGACGGCCGTCCAGAGGTGCTCAAGCAGCCCCTGGCCGCCTTCGAGGACCGCCGCTTCGCGCGCGAGGCGCGCGAGCTCGAGTCGCGCACGTTCGTCGCCCACGTCCGCTTCGCTTCTAACGGCGGCGTGACTCTGCGCAATACGCACCCGTTCGAACAACGCGGCCGGATCTTCGCCCACAACGGCGTGATCGGCGACCTGCCGTCGCTCGAGCGAGAGCTCGGCGACGCGATGTCCATGGTCTGCGGGGAGACAGACTCCGAGCGCTGGTTCGCCCTGATCACGCGCGAGATCGAGCGCACGGGCGATGTCCGCGAAGGAATCACAAGCGCCGCCCGCTGGGTGGCGTCCAACCTCCCGGTCTACTCGGTGAACTGCATCCTGATCACGCCTTCGGATCTATGGGCGTTTCGCTACCCGGCCGAGCACGAGTTGCACATCCTCGAGCGCGAGGCGGGCGGCGGCAAGGAGACCCCGGAGCATCTCGACCACTCGAGCCCGCACGGCAACATCCGCGTCCACTCGGCCGACCTCGCCACGCGCCCGGCCGTGATCGTCGCGACCGAGCGGATGGATGACCACCCTGATTGGCGGGAACTGCGGTCGGGTGAGCTCGTTCAGGTCGACGAGTCGCTCACCGTCCACAGCCACCGGATCGTGTCCGAGCCGCCGGCGCATCTGCTGACGCTCGCCGATCTCGATCCGCGCGCGGCGGCGTCGCAGAAGGCCGCGACGGGTTGAGCGCCACCCTCCCGCCTGGCCCCCGGCTACCGCGCGCGCTGCAGACGATCGGCTTCATGGTTGGTGGTGCCCGGTTCCTCGAGGCCTGCCGACGCCGCTACGGCGACGCGGTCACGTTCGGGACGCTGTTCGACGAGCGGTTCGTGATGGTGTTCGACCCGGAGCTCGTCAAGCAGGTCTTCCAGGGCGCTAACAGCCAGCTTCACGCCGGCGAGGCCAACGCGCTGCTGGGTCCGATCGTCGGCGACCGGTCGGTGCTGCTGCTCGACGACACCGAGCACCTGCGCCACCGCAAGCTGATGCTCCCCGCCTTCCACGGCCGGCAGCTGGCAGCGCACGCGGCCACGATGCGCGAGTGCGCGGACCTCGAGATCGACGCCTGGCCGGTGAGCGAGGAGTTCACGCTGCTCGGCAGCATGCAGTCGCTGACGCTCGGCGTGATCCTGCGCGCCGTGTTCGGCTACAAGCCCGGCGCCGAGGAGGCCGAACTGCGCCGGCGGCTGCGGGCGATGCTCGATCCGCTGGCGCGTCGGCGCGGGATGATCATCCTCAACGCACTTCTGCGTCGCCGTCGCGACCCGACCCCGGGCGCGCATGAGTTTCAGGCGAGCAAGCGGGCGGTCGACGAGGTCCTGTACGCGGAGATCGAGCGGCGGCGGGTGCAGCCCGACCTCGAGCAGCACGACGACGTGTTCTCCGCGCTGCTGGTGGCGCGCGACGAGGCGGGCGAGCGGCTCAGCGACGAGGAGGTGCGCGACGAGCTGTTGACGCTGCTGCTCGCGGGCCACGAGACGACCGCCACCGGGCTCGCGTGGACGCTGGACCTGCTGCTGCACGATCGCCGTGTGTACGAGCTCGCTGGTGACGGCGACGACGCCTACCTCGACGCGGTCGTCAAGGAGGCGCTTCGAATCCGTCCGGTGATCCCGGGCGTCGGGCGAGTGGTACGGCAGCGACCGTTCGCGCTCAACGGCTATGAGGTGCCGACCGGGATCGAGATCAACCCCTCGATCCGCACGATCCACCGGCGCGCCGACCTCTACCCCAGCCCGTCGACGTTCACGCCCGAGCGGTTCCTCGGTTCAGACCCGCCCGACACCTACACGTGGGTTCCGTTCGGCGGCGGCACACGGCGCTGCCTTGGGGCGAGCTTCGCCCAGATGGAGATGCGGATCGTGCTCCGGCGGGTGCTCGAACGCGCGGCGCTGCGCGCTGTCGACCCGCGGCCCGCGAAGGCCCAGTTCCGGGCGATCACGTTGTCGCCGAAGGGCGGCGTGCGCGTCGCCCAGGACCGTCCGCCGCTGCCCGCCACGTGAGCTCGGCTCGATCCTGCTCTACGACTCCGCCGTATCCGGCAACTGCTACAAGCTCCGGCTGCTGTCCGTCCCGTTTGTCGCCCCGGCCAGCGGGATATGCCTGGAGCGGCGTCGAGGCCGAGGCCAGGTCGGGCGAACGGCCGAGCAAGCGGGGCCTCGGAGCGCCCTCCGGTCCGGCGTCTTTGGCTGGCACGGGACGTGAAAGCTAGTCAGTTGCGGGTAGCTGAGGCGACGGGATAGCGCCGTCCCAGACGGTCGGCCCGTTGGGAGTTCCGGGACCGGCCGTTGTCCCGCTGTACCCCTGCTCTAGCAGGCGCTCGAAGTCGGAGCGCTTCACTCGCCACGCCGGATGATCTGGTAGCTTTGTGTAGAGTTGGATAACTATTAGCAGCTTTATGTAGGATTGAATAACTATCAGGAAGAGTAGTTAGGGGGCCGATGGGCGCTGAGCGCCTGCGGCAGACAGGGAGACATCAGATGACAGAACATCCAGGCTGGGTATTTCGCGGTTCTCGTCG
>JBKQJQ010000551.1:0-17361 GCA_052147875.1 Solirubrobacteraceae bacterium
CAGGTGTTGAGGTGGCAGACGCGCATCATGATGCAGCCCATCGCGATCAACGGCGCGGTCGAGAAGCCGAACTCGTCGGCTCCCAGCAGCGCCCCGACGACGACGTCGCGGCCAGTCTTCAGCTGCCCGTCGACCTCGACCGTGATCCGCGAGCGCAGATCGTTGAGCAGCAACGTCTGCTGGGTCTCGGCGAGCCCAATCTCCCACGGTACGCCGGCGGCCTGGATCGATGACTGCGGCGACGCCCCGGTGCCGCCATCGTGGCCGGAGATCGTGACGTGGTCGGCGTTGGCCTTCGCGACGCCGGCCGCGACCGTCCCAACGCCGACCTCGGAGACCAGCTTGACCGACACCGAGCTCTCCGGGTTGGAACATCGCAGGTCATAGATCAGCTGCTTGAGATCCTCGATCGAGTAGATGTCGTGGTGGGGCGGCGGTGAGATCAGGCCGACGCCGGGCGTCGAGTTGCGGATCCTGGCGATGTAATCGTCGACCTTGTGGCCAGGCAGCTGCCCGCCCTCGCCGGGCTTGGCGCCCTGGGCCATCTTGATCTGCAGCTGGTCGGCGTTGACCAGGTATTCGATCGTCACGCCGAAGCGACCGGACGCGACCTGCTTGATCGCCGAGCGGCGTAGGTCGCCGTTCTGATCGGCGGTGTAGCGCGCCGCGTCCTCCCCGCCCTCGCCGGTGTTGGACTTCGCACCGAGCCGGTTCATCGCGATCGCCAGCGTCTCGTGTGCCTCGCGCGACAGCGATCCGAGGCTCATCGCCCCGGTGCTGAACCGCTTGACGATCTCCTCCGCGCGCTCGACCTCGTTGAGCGCGATCGGCTGTTCGGCGAACCGGAACCGCATCAGCCCCCGCAACGCCGCCCGGTGGGTCGACTCCTCGTTTGCCTGGCGGGCGAACTCGTCGTAGGTCTGCTGCGGGTCGCGAAGCGCCGCGATCTCCGGCTCGGCGCTCGCGCGCACGGCGTGCTGCAGTGAGGCGATCGTGTCCGGGTTCCAGATGTGCAGCTCGCCGTCTCGCCGCCACTGGAGCACGCCCCCGACCGGGAGCAGGTCGCGACCCGTCCGCGGGTAGGCACGGAAGTGGCGCTCCAGCGCCTCGGTCGCGAGCACGGTCGCACCGACGCCGCCGATCCGCGATGCGGTCCCGGTGAAGTGCTTGTCGATCAGATCGCGGTCGAGCCCGACGGCCTCGAAGATCTGCGCGCCGCAGTAGGACTGGATCGTCGAGATGCCCATCTTCGAGATCGTCTTCAAAAGGCCCTTGCCGATCGCCTTGACGATCAGCTGCTCGGCCTCGTCGCGCCCGAGCTGACGGCGCGGTCGGCGTCCGCTCCAGCTGGCGGCCCGCTCGGCATCCTGCCTCGCCTCTTCGGGCCGCGCTGGAGTCGTCCGGCTGCTCGACTGCGTGGTGCTCGCTTCATCCGGCTGATCGGCCGGCAGCAGCGAGCGATCGGCGAGCTCGTCGAGCGACTCGAACATCAGGTACGGGTTGATCGCCGCCGCCCCGTAGCCGATCAGGGTCGCCATGTGGTGAATGTCCCGTGGCTCCCCGGATTCGATCACGAGACCCGTGCGCAGCCGCGTGCCGGCGCGGACCAGGTGATGGTGAACGGCGGCGACCGCCAGCAGCGACGGGATCGCGACCCGCTCGGGTCCGACGTTGCGGTCCGACAGGATCAGGATGTTGGCGCCGTGATCGACCTGGCGCGTCGCCTCGGCGCACAAGGCGGGCAGCCGGCGCGTCATCCCGTCGGCGCCATCCTCGGTCGGCCACGTGATGTCGAGCGTCGCCGCGTCGAAGATCTCGTGCGACACCTGGCGCAGCTTCTCGAGCTCGTGGTTACGAAGGATCGGCTGGTCCATGACCAGCTGGTGGGCCTGCTCGGGTGCTTCGGCGAGCAGGTTGACCTCGCCGCCGACGCCGGTGTGCAGGCTCATCACGACGCTCTCGCGGATCGGGTCGATCGGGGGGTTGGTGACCTGCGCGAACAGCTGTTTGAAGTACGAGAACAGCGGCGGCTGGCGGTCCGAGAGCACGGCGAGCGCGGCGTCGTTGCCCATGCTCGCCACCGGCTCCTCGCCGTTGGTCGCCATCGGCGCGATGATCATCTTCAGGTCTTCCTGCGAGTAACCGAACGCCAGCTGCCTGGACCGCAGCGGCTCGACGCGTGGCACGCGCGGCTCGCGGGCGGGCAGGTCATTGATGTGCACGACGCTGCGCTCGTACCACTCGCCGTACGGCTTGCGGCGGGCGACGCGGCGCTTGACCTCCTCGTCCTCGACGATCTGGCCCTCCTCGAGGTCGAGCAGGAACAGCTTGCCGGGGGCCAGACGGCCCTTGCGCTGGACGTGCTCGGGCGCGACCGTCATCACGCCGGTCTCGGACGCGAGCACGACGTACCCCTCGGTGTCCTGCACCCAGCGGCCGGGGCGCAGCCCGTTGCGGTCGAGCACTGCGCCCGCCAGGCGGCCGTCGGTGAACACAATCGCGGCCGGCCCGTCCCACGGCTCGATCAAACACGAGTGGAAGTCATAGAAGCCCTTGACATCGGGATCGAGGTCAGTCCGCGTTCGGTAGGCCTCGGGGACCATCATCATCACGGCGTGCGGAATCGAGCGACCGCTGAGCACCAGCATCTCGAGTACGTTGTCGAAGATCGCCGAGTCCGAGCCCCCTTCGCGAACCACTGGGACGACCTTCTCGAGGTCGTCGCCGAACAGCTCAGAGGCGAGCTGTGACTCTCGCGCGCGCATCCAGTTGACGTTGCCACGGAGCGTGTTGACCTCGCCGTTGTGGGCGATCATCCGGTAGGGGTGCGCGAGCTCCCAGCTCGGGAACGTGTTGGTCGAGAAGCGCGAGTGCACGAGCGCCAACCGTGACGCGACCCGTGGATCGCGCAGGTCCGGGAAGTAGCGCGGCAGCTGCGGCGCGGTCAGCATCCCCTTGTAGACCATCGTCCGGCTGGAGAAGCTGGGGATCGCGAGCTCGGGGCCGGCGGCACGCTCGATCAGTCGCCGGATCACGTACAGCTTGCGTTCGAGCGCGCCCTGATCCTCGATCTCGTCCGAGGCCGCGACGAGCACCTGGCGCATCACCGGGGCCGACAGCCTCGCGGTCTCGCCCACGAACCGGTCGTCGACCGGCACGTCGCGCCACCACAAGGCACGCTGGCCCTCGGCGGCGATCGTCTCTTCAACCAGCTGCTCGAGGATCAGCCGCCGTTCGGGATCCGTCGGCAGGTAGCAGACGCCGACGCCGTAGCGACCCGGAGGCGGAAGCTCGATTCCGGCGACCGCGCCGCGGATGAACGCGTCGGGGATCTGAAGCAGGATCCCTGCACCATCGCCGGTGTTGGGGTCGGCGCCCTCGGCGCCGCGGTGCTCGAGGTTCTCGAGTGCGTCGAGCGCCTTCTCGACGACCGCGTGCGTGGCCTCGCCCCACAGCTTGGCGACCAGTGCGATCCCGCACGCGTCATGCTCGTACGACGGGTGGTAGAGGCCAGTGGCCCCGGGGGCAGCAGACTTGTGCATTGAGTGTGTGATGCCCTACTGACCGAGGGAGACGGGCACGGTGAGGCTGGTAGCAAAGGCTACCAGTGGGTGGCGGCCGCGCGGCTAGCGCTTGGCCTTCGCGCGTGACTTCGATTCGGCGCCGTTCTTCGACCCCGACTTCGATGACTTGCGGGTCCTGGCGGCCGGCTTCGTCTCTTGCGGCGGCGGCGTGTCACTCGAGCCGCTGCGCACCTCAGCCAGGCTCGCCTCGAGCGCCGCCATCAGGTCTGGCGCCGGCGCCTCTTCGTCGGCCTCCGGCTGGACCGCGATCTCCTCGCCCGCGGCCTTGCGCTCGATCAGGTCGAGCACCCGGTCGCGGTAGTCGTCGCGGAACTTGGCCGGGTCGAACTCCGCCGACAGCGAGTCGATCAGCTGCTGGGCCATCGTCAGCTCGCGCTTGCTCGCCTCCGCCTCGCCGACCGCGTCGAGCTCGTCGAGCCGGTCCGGAGACAGCACCTCGTCGCCGAACAGCATCGTCGCGAGCGTCATCACGTCGCCGGTCGGGCGCAGCGCGCAGAGCTGCTGCTTGGACCGGATCACGATCCTGCCGATCGCGACCTTGTTGGCCTCGCGCATCGCGTCGAGCAGCAACCGGTAGGCCTTCGCGCCTCCGGTGGTCGGCGCCAGATAGTAGGAGTGGTCGTAGTAGATCGGGTCGATCTCAGAAAGGTCGACGAACTCCTCGATGTCGATCGTCTTGGTCGCCTTCGGATCGAGCGCGTCGAGCTCGTCAGGATCGATCAGGACATAGCGGTCGGGGCTCAGCTCGTAGCCCTTGACGATGTCCTCGAACGCGACCTCCTCGTCGGTCGACGGGTCGACCCGCTTCTGCCGGATCCTCGCCCCGGTCTTGCTCGAGATCTGGTGGAAACGGACTGTTTTGGGAGACGTGGCGCTGTAGAGCTTGACGGGCACGTTGACGAGCCCGAAGCTGATTGCGCCGCTCCAGATTGCGCGTGCCATTAACGACTTTGTATACCGCACGGAGGGCGCGGACAAGCAGTGATCGAACTTTTGCCGCGCCAAGATCTCACGTAGATGGCCCGCAGGCGCGTTTCATCTCAGGTGAAGCTTCCACCATTTCAAGCGCTGCTCGACGCGCACGGCGCAGATGTGCACCGGTTCCTGATCGCGACCGTCGGTCGGGTCGATGCGGACGACTGCTACCAGGAGACCTGGCTGGCGGCGCTGCGCGCCTACCCGCGCCTGCGGGATGCCTCAAACCTGCGCAGCTGGGTGTTCACGATCGCCCACCGCAAGGCGATCGACCAACTCAGGTCGCGGGCCCGAGCGGCCGTGCCGGTGAGCGGAAGCGAGGCGCTCGAGAACGACGACGGCGGCGGCGTGGTCGAGAACACCGCCGGCAGCGCGGAACCAGCGCTGCCCGGCGATATCTGGTCGTACGTGGCGCGGCTGCCCGACAAGCAGCGCACCGCGCTCGCCCTGCGGTTCGTGACCGACGCGGCATACGCGGAGATCGCAGCGGCGATGAGGACCAGCGAGGACGCGGCCCGCCGCAACGTGCACGAGGGCCTCAAGAGACTGAGAAAGGAATACACGTGATGGCTTACCTCGATTCACTTGAGCTGGAACTGCTGCGCGCCGCCGGGTCGCTCGACGCCGCCCCTCCGGAGCTCAGCGGAGCAGCCGCGGCGGCCCGCCTGCTGGACGTGGCCTACTGCCGGCTCGAGTCCCCGGTCGGGCCGCTGCTGCTCGCGGCGACGCCGGCCGGGCTGGTGCGGCTCGCGTACGTGGACTCAGAGCAGGAGGATCGGGTGCTCGAGCAGATCGCGGCGCGGATCTCTCCGCGAGTGCTGTCGGCGCCCGCCAAACTCGATCAGCCACGTCGCGAGCTGGAGCAGTACTTCGAAGGGCAGCGTCGGCAGTTCGAGCTGGCGCTCGACTGGCAGCTGATGACGCGCTTCGCGCGGCGGGTCCTCCATGCGACGGCGGCGATCCCCTACGGCGGGGTGTCGACGTACAAAGCGGTCGCGACCAAGGCCGGCAGCCCGCGTGGCTCGCGCGCCGCGGGCAACGCGCTGGGCTCGAATCCGATCCCGATCGTGATCCCATGCCACCGGGTGCTGCATTCGGACGGCGGCCTCGGTGGCTACACCGGCGGCATCGAACGCAAGCGGGCGCTGCTGGCCATCGAGCGCCGGGAGTAATCCAGCCGGGGGCGTGCATGCGCCGCTGGGCGGGTAGCTTTGCTGCATGGATGCGATGGGTCCGGTACGCAGTTTCGACCGCTTCCAGCAGCGCCACAAATGGTCCGCGGTCCCGATCGCGGTGGTGAGGAAGTTCGGCGACGATCAGGCGGGCAGCCTCGCGGCGCTGGTCGCCTACTACGCGTTCTTCTCACTGTTCCCGCTGTTGCTCGTGTTCCTGACGGTGCTCGGGTTCGTGCTCCACGGGAATCCGAGCGCCCAGGAGTCGATCCGCCAGTCGGTCCTCGGCCAGTTTCCGATCGTCGGCCAGAAGCTCGACGTCCAGGCCCTGCACGGGAGCCCGATCGCGCTCGCGATCGGGCTGCTGACCTCTCTATGGGCGGGGCTGGGCGTAACGAGCGCGGCGCGCAACGCGCTCGATCGCATCTGGGCGGTTCCGATGAAGCAGCGCCCCGGCTTCGTCGAGTCGAAGGTGCGCGGGGTGCTGCTGCTGGTCTCGCTCGGGGCGCTGTTCATCGTCGCGACGCTCGCCTCAGGGCTCGTCACCGGCGGCCTCGGCCACAACGCGCTCGTCGAGGTCCTGGGGATCGTGTTCGCGCTGCTGCTCAACTTCGGCCTGTTCTTCGCCTCGTTCCGCCTGATGACGACCAAGGACGTGAAGACCAGCGAGCTTCGCGCCGGGGTGATCCTGGCGGGGATCACGTGGACGATCCTGCAGGCGCTGGGTGGTTACTACATCGGGCACGTGCTCAAGAGCTCGCGTGGCACGTACGCCCAGTTCGGGTTCGTGATCGCGCTGCTGATCTGGCTTCACCTTGGCTCCCAGATGACGCTCTACGCGGCCGAGGTCAATGTCGTGCTGACCCGTCGGCTGTGGCCGCGGAGCCTGTTCGGCCCGCCACAAGCCCCTGCCGATCAGCGCGCGCTGCGCGCGCTCGCAAAGGTCGAGGAACGCTCCGAGGCTGAGCACATCGACGTCGAGTTCAACGCCTGAGGCGTCAGAACAGCTGATCGGGCGACTCGCGGCGGGTGACCTGGAGCGGCCATGAACAGAGGCCACCCTCAGCCGGGCAACCTTCACACAGCGCGCGATGCGGCTCCGGGCTGACCTCGAACTCGCGCCGCAAGACGCCGCCGGCCAGGTCAGTCAGCCGGCGCTCTAGCCGCTGGAGGTCCGAGCGTTCAATCGTCCTCAGCACTGGGCTCTCGGGGGTTTCGAGAAAGCAGTACGCAACATCGACCTGCTGGGCTCCCGCTCGTAACGCCGCCAGCGCATAGATCAGCCGCTGCGTCTCGTAGCCGCGCTGCACGGCCAGCGCCGGATCAGCCCCTTCGAGACGGTCGCTCTTGTAGTCGACGATCAACGTCCGACCACCCGGCTCACGGGCGCGCACGTCGACCGCGCCCGTGATCAGCAACCCGTCCGGGAGCAAAAACGTGAAGCGCTCCTCACGGCGGACCTCGGTCGCTGCCGCCAGCCGCGCGCACAGCGTCGACGCGGCGAACCGGCCGATCAGGGCCGCGAGCTCGTCGACCTCCTCGGGCGACGGCGGTGCCAGCCGGGCGCGGCTCGCCGCCGCCGCGACCGCGGCCTGATTGGGCGCCACCGCCCGCCGGAAGTCGAGCCGCTCGAGCAGCGCGTGGATCAGCACGCCGCGGTCGACGGCAGCGCGGGCCACACGGACATCGCCCGCTACGGCCATGCGGTCGACCGCGGGCAGTCTTAGCACCCGCTCGGAGTAGAAGCGATAGCCGCAGTGGGCGTACTCCCCGAGCGACGAGTAGCTGAGCGTCGTGACCGGCGGCGCGGGGACCGGTGGCTCGAGCGCCGGCGGAGCCGGCGGAGAGGGCGTCGGAGGAGCCGGGGACTGCGCGGGAAGGTGCTGAGGCCGCTCATCTACAGAAGCGATCGACAGCCGGACGGTCGCACCCTCGAGCTCGACCTCCGCTCCACCGTCGGCCAGCCGCTGCGCGAGCTCGGGCACGAACGCCGGCGCGATCCACGCGACCGGCCCGCCACCTGTGCCCCTGCCGTCCGTCCAGCCGTCGAACTTGGTCGCGCCGCTGAGGATCAGGCGTTCCTGGGCACGCGTCATCGCGACGTAGAACAGGCGCCGCTCCTCAGCCTCCTCGGCCCGGCGCTCGGCGACCCCGATCGCGTCGTAGTCGAGCGCCGACACGCGGCCGCCGATGCCCGCCCGCGCCAGCCGCATCCCCAGGCGTCCGGCGCCGTCCACGCGCAGGATCGAGTGCGCGGGGCGCATCGACCGGCCGAGGTCGGCGACGCACACGGTGTGGAACTCCAGTCCCTTGGCGCGATGAATCGTCATCAACCGGATCGCATCCAAGCCCTCCCCTTCGACCGGGGCCTCGCTCTCGCGCGACTCGGCCGCCCGGCCGGCCGCACGGTCGGCGATCGCCGTCAAAAAGCCGCGCACGTCAGGGCCGTGGTCGCGCTCATAGTCGCGCGCGAGCCGCATCAGCTTGCGCACATTCGCCAGCCGGCGCCGACCGCCGGGCAGCGCCAGCATCTCAAGGTCATAGCCGGTCTCCGAAAGCGCCCGGTCGAGCAACTCCTCGATCCCGCTGCGCGCGACCGCCGCCCGCTCGCGCGCGAACCAATCGGCGAACCGGTCCAGCGCCTCGCGGTCTGCTCCGGGCAGCGCCGCCAGCTCCTCGCGGGCAAAGCACAGCACCCACCAGGGATCGTGACCGCGCTCGCGTGCGACGCCGCCGAGCATCACCAGCGCATCGATCGTCGCGCCCGCCAGCGGTGATGCGAGGACCGCGTACAGCGCCTCCTCGTCGTGCGGGTTGGCGAGTGCCCGCAGATAGCTCGTCATGTCCAGCACCTGCGGGTGAAGCCAGTAGCCGCGGCCGCCGATCACGTAGGTCGGCAGCCCGCGCCGCTCGAGCGCCCGTTCGTAGGCGCGCATGTCGGTCGTCGCGCGCAGCAGGACGACGATCTCGCCCGGAGCCGTGCCGGCGGCCACCAGCTCCGCGATCCGCCGGGCGAGCGCCTGCGCCTCGGCCAGCCGCCACGGCGCCGCCAGCCCCTCCAGCTCCCAGTCGGCGCCCTTGTCGACCAGCAGCAACTCGACGCTCGCGTCCGCGCCGGCGGCCGGCCGCCCGGCGACCAGCGGCCTGAAGCTGGATCCGAGCGCGATCGCGAACGCGGCGTTGAGCGCCGCGAGGATCTCCGGCCGCGAGCGGAAGTTGGTCTGTAGCCGTTCGCGCCGCTTCACCGCCGCCAACTGCTCGCCTCGCCGCTCGAACAGCTCGACATCAGCGTGGCGGAAGCGATAGATCGACTGCTGCGCGTCGCCGACCGTGAACAGGTTCGCGTCGGCGATCGTCTCGATCAGCTCGAGCTGCACGCGGTTGGTGTCCTGAAGCTCGTCGACCATGATCCGCTCAAACCGCTGTGCGTAGCGCTCGCGGAGCTCGTCGCGGGTCAGCAGCAGCTCGCGCGTGATCAGCTCGAGGTCCTCGAAGTCGATCCCGGAGAGCTCGCGCTTGCGCTCGGCATAGCGCTCACCGAACGCCGCCAGCAGCGCATCGAGCTGGTCCCGGACGGGCCTCGCGGCGCGCGCCGCGCAGTCACCCCGGTAGCGCGCCAGCGCCGCCCCGTAGGCCGAGCACGCGTCCGTGCTCAGCGCGGCGCCGTTGCTCGGCAGCTTCAGCGGATCGAGCTCGGCCGGCCACGGGTCGGCGCCGGTCGCCAGCAGCGTCCGGCAGCGGTCGAGCCTGCGCAGCGCCTCGGCCACCTTCGGGCCTGGCTGGGCGACCATCCCGAGCTCGGTCATCAGCGCCTCGACCGCGCCGCTCAGCTCCACCGCGCTGTCGGGCCCGGGCCGCGGCGGGCAGGCCGGCAAGCGCGGCGATCCCCGGCCCCGGCTGCGCAGCTGGGCGTAGACCGACAGCACCGCCGTCCGCAGCGGCCCGGCACCGTAATCGGCGACCAGCCCAACCGCCCCACCATCCGTGCGTGCCAGCTCTGCGAGCGCATCGTCGAACGCCACCGCAGCAAGCGGCTCGGACTGGTCGCTGTCCAGCACCACGAACCC
Source organism: Solirubrobacteraceae bacterium (assembly GCA_052147875.1). Taxonomy (GTDB): domain Bacteria; phylum Actinomycetota; class Thermoleophilia; order Solirubrobacterales; family Solirubrobacteraceae; genus Palsa-465. Next base: position 9,799 of record JBKQJQ010000551.1, read on the forward strand.
GGGATCAAGCCCCGCCGCCAGCGCACCGGCGCGCAGCACCCGCGCGCAGAAGCCGTGGATCGTCGAGATGAACGCACCCTCGGTCGCGCGCGCCTGCTCGTCGGCGCCAAGCTCGCGCAGCCGAGCGCGGATCCGGTCGCGCAGCTCGGCCGCGGCCTTGTCCGTGAACGTGATCGCGAGGATCGCGCCGATATCGACCCCGTCCTCGATCACGGCCTGCGCGAAACGCTCGACCAGGACCGATGTCTTGCCGCTGCCGGCGCCCGCGTCGAGCAGCAGCTCGCCGTCACGGCGCTCGATCGCGCGTCGCTGTTCCTCCGTCCAGCGCTCGGTCATTGGCTACGGCAGATCCCCGGGTACGCGCAGCCGTCGCGTGTACATGTCTGCGGACACGGCGTCAGCGCGCCGGAGCGCAGGGCCACCGCGAGCGCGACCGCGCGCTCGCTCGCGTCCGTGAGCTGGTCGTCGAACTCCTCTGACCCGCGAGCGTCGCTGTTGACCGCGCCGAAGCTGGTCCCGTCGAGGTACATACCGCGCCCGCGAAGGTCGTCGCCGCGCAGCGGCTGGTAGAAGCCGGCCGCTGGCTCGTACGGCGTCAGCTGGCGCACGACCAGCAGATACAGTGCGACCTGGAGCTGGCGATCGGCTGACCAGCGCGCCGCCGGCCAGACGGCGCGGCTCGTGCCGCTCTTGTAATCGCGGACGATCGCCCGGCCCTGTGCGTCGACGTCGATCCGGTCGATCGCGCCGCGGACCAGCACCCGGTCGGCGCCGTCGCCGAGCTCGAGCGCCGCCAGCGACCCCGGCTCGTCAAAGCCGAACTGCTGTTCGAGCGCCGCGACCCGCAGACCCGCGCCGGCGCGCGCCTCATGGGCGAGATAGCGGCGCAGATCGGCCTCGATCGCCCGCAGCGCCGCCTCACGGACAACCGCCGGACGGCCGACACCGAGCCGCGACGCGCCGTCGGCGGCCAGCACCCGCTGGAGGATCTCGCGCGCCGCCTGCAACGAGCCGGGCGTCAACGGCTCTCCGAGCTCCGACAGCACCCGCTCAAGCGCCGTGTGCATGATGTTTCCGCGCGCGATCGCCTCCGCCTCGGGCTCCAGTGGCTCGGGGCGGAGCTCGCGCTCGACCAGCCACTTGATCGGGCAGTCTGCGTAGGACTCGAGCGCGCCGGCTGACAGGATCTCGGTATGGCGCAGGCGCGCCAGCGAGACCTCGCTGAGCGCTCGCTCCGCCGCCGCGCGCTCGCCGGCGGCCGGCGCCCGGGCCGCGGATATCGACCGGGCCAGCTCGAGCTCGGTCGGCGCCTGAGCGGGGTCCCAGACGACGTCGGCGAGCAGTCGCCGCGCGCGACGATCGCTCCAGCCGCCGTCAAACAGCTCGGCGACGTCGGCGACGAACGGCGACCGCAGCGCCAGGTTGCCCTCCTCGTCGCAGCTGCGGTAGCTGAGCACGACCCGCTCGGTCGCCCGCGAGGTCGTCGTGTAGAACAGGTAGCGCTCGCGGTCCAGCGCGTCGTCGCGCTGTCGCAACCGCAGACCCGAGCAGGCCGCGAGCTCGCGGCGGAGTTCATCGGACAGAAACGGATCCGGGCGCGCCGGGAGCGGGAACTCGCTCTCCTGCAGCCCGCACACGAACACGGCCCTGAAGCGCCGCGCCCGGATCTCGAGCGGTTCGGCGAGCACCACCTGATCATCGCTGCCCACGACGGTCGCGTCGACGGTCAGCTCGTCGAGCAACGCGACGAGCTCTTCCCCCGACGGCTGCTGACCGAGCTCAGCGATCTCCTGCAGGGCACGCATCAACGTCGCGAGCGCGCGCGCGTCGAGCTCCTCGGCGTCGCTCAGCACCGGCGCCGTGTGGCGGTGGGGAGCGGCGAACAGGCGGCGCGCAAGCGCGCACAGCTGCGCCCCTGGATGACTGGAGCCTGACAGCTCGTCTAACTCGGACAGCCGCCAGCCGAGGATCTGGCGAGCGGCCGCCACGCTGTCGCGCCCCTCGCGTAGCAGCCGTGCCTCGAGCCGGTCGGCGACCTCCTGATGGTCCAGCAGCCCTGGCGCGCGCAGATAGTCCAGCAGGTCCGCGGCCCGAGCCTGTCGCTCGTCGAGCAGTGCGCACCGGGCCGCCCCACGCAGCGCTCGTCCGAGCGGCGTGTGTGGCAGCGGCAGCTCACGGCCCGCGTTGAGCGCGATCCCGTACTGGGCGAACACGCGCGACACGAGTGGGGCGACCTGGCGCGCCGAGCGGTAGACGACCGCGATCTCGCCGCCACGGACGCCCGCACGCAGCAGCGACACGACGTGACCGGCGACCAACTCGGCTTCGGCGCGAGCGCCCCCCGCCTCCAGCAGCGCAACCGCCGGGCCCGGGTCGATGCGCTCGCAGTCAGGCTCGAACAGGCACCGCTCGAGGTGGTGCAGGCCAGCCCGCGACTCGGCTGTGTAGTGCTGATCGAGCGCCGGCAGCTCGAGCACCTGGTCGGCGAGCTGCGTGAGCTCGGCGGCGGCACCGGCGCGTGCGAGCATCGCGGCCCGGCCGGGCTCGTAGGTCAGCGAGACGGTCACGTCGACGCCAACGATTCGCGACAGGGTTTCGACCGCGTCGCGCTCGAGCGCAGTCAGCTCGTCGAACCCGTAGAAGAACACCTCGTCGCGCCCCCAGCTGCCCGGCTGCGCGCGGAGCGCATCGAGCGCCTGCCACGCGTACAGCTCGCGGTCGACCCGACCGAGGCGCTCGAGCTCGCGCCCGTAGTGCGAGTAGATCGCGCCCAGATCGCGGGCGTAGGGAGCGTTGCGCGGGTCCTGCGCCGACGACGCGCGCAGCGCCGCGACGAACCGCTGCGGCGTGATCAGCTCGCGCTCGAGCTCAGCGATCAGCTCGCCGGCCGCCGATCGGAACCCCGGGGAGTCAGCCGAGGCGCCGATCGACTCGAACCGCAGCGCACCGAGCAGCGTCGCCAGGACCCGCTCGCGCTGGAGGTCCGAGAGACGTGAGCCGGCGTATCCGGCCCGCAGCGCGATCTCGCGGGCGAGGCCTGAGAACGTCAGCACTCCGCCGAGCACGACCCCGTCGGCGGCGAGCTCACGCTGATAGTGGCGGGCGTCGACCGCGGTCGGCACGACCAGCAGCGCGCCGCGCGGCGCGACCGCCTTGTAGGCGCCGAGGACCTCGCCGGCCTTGGCTGAGTTCGCCGGCCCGAGCACGAGCTTGCAGGACATCTGACTATGGTGCCTGGAGGCGACGACGGCTCGGCCAAGCCCCGGCGCGCGGGCCATTCACGCCTCAGGGGGCGCGCGCGTCAGGCGGCGGCGGGCTGCTCGGCGTCGGACGGCTCAGGCGAGCCTCCGTTGCCGGCGTCCTCGGCATCGGGTGGCTTGGCGCCGGCCCGCGCCCACGGCTCGTCGAACTCGACCCGCCACTTGCCCTCCTCGTTCTGCATCAGCGCGAGGCGAGCCCGGAAGCTCTTGCCGGAACGGCCCTTGAAGCCGGTGACTGCCCTCTGCGTGCGACCGGTCTTGATCAGCTCGCGGGCGACCGCGACCGGCAGCTGCTTGCTGGTCTTCGATTTCCAGATCACGAACCCGCAGCCCGGGTCCTCGCGCGACCAGCACGAGTAACCCTTGCGATTCTCGACGATGTCGCGCCCGCAGACCGGGCACGGGCCGAGGTTGGCACGCGGGATTCGCACGTCCTTGAGCTTGGAGTCGAGCTCGGAGACCGTGTCCTCTGTGAACTTGACGATGTCGCCCATGAACGCTCGGCGCGAGTCCTGGCCGGTCTCGATCTTCGCCAGCCGATGCTCCCAGTCGCCGGTCATGCCCGGGGAGGTGAGCGGGTGTTGACCCAGCAGCCGGATCACGTTCAGGCCCTTCTCGGTGACCACGAGCGCCCGCGCATCGCGCTCGATATAGCCGACCTGCAGCAGCCGCTCGATGATCGCCGCCCGGGTCGCGGGCGTGCCGATCCCCGAATCCTTCATCGCCTCTCGCAACTCCTCCTCGTCGACCAGCTTGCCGGCGGTCTCCATCGCCCGCAACAGCGATCCCTCCGTGTAGCGCCGCGGCGGCTTGGTCTCCTTCTGTTCGGAGGCGATCTCGAGCACGCTGACCGCCTCCTCGAGCGTCAGCTTCGGAAGCTGCTGTTCACGGCCCTCGTCGTCGTCGGAGCGCTCGGACTCGGACAGCTCGCCGTACACGCCGCGCCAGCCGGGGACCAGCATCACCTTGCCGCGGGTGCGGAACACGTGCTGACCACTAGCTCCGCCGGCGGCGCCCACGCTCGTCTCGACGCGCGTGTTCTCGAACACCGCCTCGGGGTGAAAGACGGCCAGAAAGCGTCTAGCGACGAGGTCGTAGATTCGCCTGTCGTCGTCGTTCATCCTTTCGACCGGATGCAATTCGGCGCGGGTCGGGATGATCGCGTGATGGTCGGTGACCTTGGCGTCGTTGATCACGCGGCTGAGCGGCAACTTGTCGAGCTCAACGACATAACGCGAGGCCTGCGCGTACTCGCTGCGCTCGCCGACCAGCCTCGCGATCGGCTTGATCTCGGCGATCATGTCCTGGGTCAGGTAGCGAGAGTTGGTCCGCGGGTAGGTGAGCGCCTTGTGCTCCTCGTATAGGCGCTGGGCGGCCGCGAGCGTGCGCCGCGCGGTGAAGCCGAAGCGGAAGTTGGCGTCGCTCTGCAGCGACGTCAGGTCGTAGAGCAGCGGCGGGCGCTCCTTGCGCTCGGACTTCTCGAGCTTGGTGATCGTGCCTCGCTGGCCCTCGCAGGCGGCGACCACAGCGCGCGCCTCCTCGCCGCTCTTCAGGCGTGGGTTGGCCCCGGCATGGAAGCGCCCCTCGTACTGTCGCGGCGAATCCTGCACGGTGTCGAACTGCGCGTCGACGATCCAGTACGGCTCCGGTTTGAAGGCGCGGATCTCCTCCTCGCGGCGGGCCAGGATCGCGAGCGTCGGCGTCTGCACGCGGCCCAGTGAGACCGCCCCGTCGAATGACGAGCGCAGGCGGATGGTCGCCGCGCGGGTCGAGTTCATGCCGACGATCCAGTCCGCCTCCGAGCGCGAGCGGGCCGCATCCTCGAGCGATGCGAGCTCCTCGCCGGGCCGCAGCTCCGAGAACGCCTCCGAGATCGCGCGCTTGGTCATCGAGTTCAACCACAGCCGCTGGACGGGCTTGCGCGAGCCCGACTTCTCATATAGGTAGGCGAAGATCAGCTCGCCCTCGCGGCCGGCGTCGCAAGCGTTGATCACCAACTCGACGTCGTCGCGCCCGATCAGCCGCTTGACGACGTTCATCTGCTTCTTCGAACGCTCGTCGCGAACGACCAGCTTGAAGTGCTCGGGAACGATCGGCAGGTCGGCCATCCGCCACTTCTTGAAGCGGTCGTCGTACTCGTCGGGGTCGGCTAGCTGGACCAGATGGCCGACAGCCCACGTGACGACGTGCTCGGGCCCCTCGAGGTATCCCTCGCCCTTCGTGAACGCCCCCGGGAGCACGCCGACGAAGTCGCGCCCGACGGACGGCTTCTCCGCGATCACTAGCGTCTTGGACATGGGGTCGCAGGGTAGCGCCCTCCGCAATGGCCGCTGTGAAGCGCATTGCAGGCGGCTGCAATTGGCCGGCGAGCTCGTGACCGGCGGCTACAACTGCTCGAGCCGGCGCGTCACGGCCGGCAGGTGCAGGTCGTCGGCCGTCAGGCGGGCGGCCTCGACCATCGCCAGCGCCTCGGGGCCCGGTCCCAGCGCCTGCGCCAGATCGACCTGCGTGTGCGCGAGCTGGACCGGCGCGGTGAGCGACGTGTTGGCCTCGATCGCGAGCTGAAGGTGCTCGACCGCCGCCGTCCGCTCGCCGATCGCCAGCGCCAGTCTGCCCACGTAGCGCGCCAGCGAGCCGAGGCAGACCGTCGCCATCCCGATCACGATGTTGCGCTCGCGGTACGGCAGCAGCAGGTCGTACAAGAGCCGTGCCCGCGGCGCGTCCCGGAGCCCGGCCGCGAGGTCGGCGAGCAGGGTCATCGAGATCAGCCAGTCGCCGTCCTTGGGCAGATCGAAGAAGTCGTTTGCCGCCAGCTGCTCGAACTCGATGGCAGCCTCCTCGGGACGGCCCGTGTCGAGCAACAGGATCGCGAGCCCGGCGCGCCAGGCCGGGCGAGCCGGGTTGCCCTTGACCAGGTCTCGCGCCGATGACTCGAGCTCCGCCATCCGACCCTGCTCACGCCTGGTCGCCAACACCTGGATCGCGTAGTACTGCGGTGCCGTCTCGCGCTCAGGCCGGAGGCCCGCGGCGAGCGCTTCGGCCGCCAGCCGGTCGGCCGTGCTCAGGTGCCCGGCGAGCAGCGCGCGCATCGCACGCCAGATTGCGACCTGCCACAGGTAGAGCGGCTGGCGCAGCTCCCGCGCGCTCGACGTGAACGCATCCATCTGCGCGTCGACGCCGGCTGCGTCGCCGTTCTCGAGTAGGTCGACGACCAGCCACGCATGGCCCTGCAGGCTGAGCTCGACGTCCGACGCCTCGAGCGCGGACCGCAGCAGCTGAGTCGAGTCAGCCAGTCGCTGATCGAGATGGAAAGGATCCCAATAGGCGCGCCGGCGGGCCGCCGCGGCGAGCGCCGTCGCGCGAGGGTCGTTGAGCGCCGCAGCTAGCTCGGTCGCCTCGGCGCTCAGCGCGAACATGCGATCCCGCTCGGGCGAGTAGTACAGCGCGCCGCAGAGGCGCGAGAGCAGCCGGATTCGCATCACGCTCGGCTCAGGCGAGGTCATCGCGAGCGCTTGGTCGACCATCGAGATCAGCTCGCCGTCGATCATCCCCGGCGGCTGCACGTAGCGGCGCGACGCACCGATCGCAGACTGGGCGAGCGCCACGCCGTCGCCGAGCTGCGCCGCCAGCGCCGCGGCCTCGCGGAACGCCGGCCATGCGCGATCGCGTTCGCCGCTGCGGCTCTGTGCCTCGCCCAACGCCAGCAGCAGCTCGCAGCGACGCGACAGGGCGGCCGGCTCGAACTGCTCGAGCACGTCTAGCGCGCGGGCGAAGTGTTCGGCGGCCTGCTCGTGGGCCAGCATCGTCGTCGCCTGCTCGCCCGCCGCGAGCGCGTAGCGGATCGCCCGCTCGGCATCCTCGGCGCTCGCCGCGCGCGTGAAGTGGTGAGCGAGCGCGTTGGTGTTGCGATCGGCGCCCTGCTGCTCGAGTGCGACGCCGACCCGTCGGTGCAGGCGGGACCGGCGCGCCGTCGACATGCCCTCGTAGAGCGTCTCGCGGATCAACGCGTGAGCAAAGCTATAGCTGCCCGGCGAGGTGGCGGACTCCACGACCAGCCCGGTCGCCAGCGCCTGCTCGAGCGCCGCCAGGAAGCGGTCCTCGTCGAGCGCCAGCACCGTCTCCAGCAGCACGCCGTCGAAGTCGCGGCCGATCACCGCCGCGACCCGCATCGTTTCGAGCGCGTCATCGCTCAACCGCGCGAGCCGGCGCGAGATCAGCTCGCGGACGTCGTCGGGCAGCCCAAAGCGCTGCAGGTCAAACGCTCCGGCGCTCCGGACCTCGACGCCGGAGTCCTCGAGATGAC